>CAYMGA010000262.1:0-1501 GCA_964389865.1 uncultured Nitratifractor sp. | reverse complement strand
AAGCTGCAGAGTGCGATTTGTTAAAACCATATCCGGCAAATTTAACAATTAAATCAAAAAGCTCCATCGCTTTTGCTCTATTAAAACCTTTCTTTTCTGCACCATCTGCAAATTCGTTTTGAAGTTTATCCATCTCCTCTTTAATTTTTTTACCCATAGCACGACGAACTAAATCGGCACCACCAAGAGAGAAGCCACCAATAGTTTGTACAATTTGCATAACCTGCTCTTGATATACAATAACACCATAAGTTGGCTTCAAAATTGGCTCTAACTCTGGGAACATATAGGTAATTTGAGCTCTTCCGTGTTTTCTTTCGACAAAGTCATTAAGCATACCAGACTCCATAGGTCCTGGTCGATAAAGAGCTAACATCGCAATTACATCTTCGAAACCACTTGGTTGTAATCTTTTAGCCAAATCTTGCATACCAGAAGATTCTATCTGAAATAGTCCTAAAGTATTTCCAGTAGAGATATACTCATAAACTTTAGGGTCTTGAATATCTATCTTTTTAAAGTCAATCTCAATGCCATGTCGCTCTTTAACAAGCTTTAGTGCTTCATCAACAACAGTTAGAGTCTTTAACCCTAAAAAGTCAAATTTAATTAAGTCAACATCTTCTACAAATTTTCCATTATATTGTGTTGCTAGAGTATCTTGACCACTTGGTTTAAATAGTGGAGTTTTGTGCCACAGCTCTTCGTTGCTTATTACAACACCAGCTGCGTGTGTTCCTGCATTCCTATTAAGACCCTCTAATGCTTTGGCAAATTTCCACACTCTGGCTGCTTGTGCATCGCTCTCTATAAGCTCTTTTATTTTTGGTTCTTTCTCATATGCTTTATCTAGATTGATTCCTAACTCATCAGGTATTAACTTTGCCATAGCATCTGCTTTGCTATATGGCATATCTAAAACTCTTGCTACATCTCTAATTACACCTTTGGCTAATAGTTTACCAAATGTAATAATTTGTGCAACATTGTAGCGACCATATTTATTAATTACATAATCTAAAATCTCTTGACGGCGCGATTGACAAAAATCCATATCGATATCGGGCATACTTACCCTTTCAGGGTTTAAGAAACGCTCAAAAAGTAAACCATAAGGCATTGGGTCAATATCGGTAATCTCTAGCGAATAAGCAACTAAACTACCAGCAGCCGAACCACGACCTGGACCTACTGGAATACCCATTGATTTAGCTTCACGCACAAAATCCCAAACTATAAGCATATATCCAGGGAATTTCATAGAATTTATAATATCTATTTCAGTTTGTAGTCTATCGATATACTCTTGATGCTTCTCTTTAGGAACATGCTCTAACCTTCTTTTTAAGCCCTCTTTCGACTCATATTCAAATAGAATAATATCATTTTTAAGTGAGTACTCTTTTTCTGGTTCGGGTAGCTCTAAACCTCTCTTTTTAGCCCACTCTCTTGTAAATTTAAAATTAGGAGGGGTGGGGTTACCAAGTTTTATCTCTAAATT
>CAYMGA010000261.1:0-1503 GCA_964389865.1 uncultured Nitratifractor sp. | reverse complement strand
AGAATAGAACTTTATCTGTAAAAGATCTTATATAATCTTTTTTACTAAAAACAGGACATGTAGCATCATAATCTATTTGCTTTAAGCCTTTTGATTCTAAGTGAGCTAAGATTTGTTCTCTATAATTTTTATCAATTTTATCTAAAGGTGTTCCACCAGCTAAGAAGTTTAATTTTCTCTGAATAGTTGCGCTAAGTTCTCTATCTTCTACATTCATATGTTTGCTATTTCCATTTCTATCTTCATATATTAATTTAATCTTTTCAAACCTTGGAACTTTTATCTCAATATCTGGAAAGTATGAAGTTTTTTCTATGCTATCAAACATTCCTTCTTTGCTAAGAATTCTTGGATTTATCAATTCTAAATATTCGCCATTATCTAGTTTGATAATTGCTATATTAAATGGATGAGCAACTTGAATAGCACTTAAGGCTTTTAAATTGTGTGCTTCCATTGTATCTTTCATATCTTGAAGAAGTCTTGGTAAAGATTCATCTTTAAAATCTCTTACATCAGCACAACTTAAAATTCTATCATCAGGATAAACAACCAACTCTTTAACCATAGATTGCCTTTATAAATAAGGTATAAAACATTTTTTTATAATAAAGGGTTTTATTATAAAAAAATATTTGGATTTTTTAGAAGACAAAGCCAAAAAGGCTTTGCTATTAGAATTAGTGACTTTTTCTAACCACTAAAAGCATCTTTATATTAATAATTATAAATCTAATGAATTGCCAAATTAGGCAAGTTCTAAAAAATTTAACAAATGGTGTTGGAACCATTGTTTCAAAGCTTGGCTCATAAGCTTTGATGTTTTTTTGAATTGAATGATCTACTGATGCCATATTATATCTCCTTTTCTTTTTTATTATTCTGGAATTAGTGTCCAACCTGGTTTAAGTTGAGCTTTATAGATAAATAGGTGATGCAAGATATGTTTAATCCAGTGACCTGCAAGACCAATTTCACCAAATGTATAGTCTAAATCTCTACCAATTCCTGGATACTTTTCAAAATCTGGAACAACAGGATAAACTGTAAGAGCTGCTGCTAGACCTTTTGTCAAACTTTTACCAGCACTAGCAACACAAGCTGCACCCATCTCTGCCATAGATGCCTCATGAAGTTTCGCACTCTCACCTTGTTTGATTAAATCACATACAGAGTGTGCAACTGCTTTACCAATAATACCAGATGGCATACCTGTTCTTGGTGGAGTTGGGTTAATTGGTGTTCCATTAGGTGATTTCATTGGTTTAGAAATTAGATGAGGAGGAGCAAATGCTATACCTACTGCAAAGATATTTTTATATGTTGGATTTTGATATGTTCTTGGCCAATCACTTGCTTTCCACTCTTCATAAGGCTTTGGAGTATAATCTGCGTCAACTTTTAAGAATCCATTTGGTGCAAAGATTTCACTTGTAATATCTTCTCCTGCTTTATTGTATGCTTTTAGCCCAACACCAGCAAATGGTGGAATAAGCATAGCAA
>CAYMGA010000260.1:0-1503 GCA_964389865.1 uncultured Nitratifractor sp. | reverse complement strand
GCATCACACTCTGTAAGTTCAGCTGCCGAAATAACAGCAGGAATATTTAAATAACTATCAGCACTCTTAACATCACCAATACAAATAGCCACATCAGCTAACTTTAAATATGAAGCATCTTTATCGCCCTTAGAGTAAACAACAACAGCCTCTTTGCCCATCTCTTTAATAGTTCTAATCGCTCTTAGGGCAATCTCTCCACGATTTGCAATTAAAATTCTCTTTATCTCTGCCATTAAATCTTCTCTACTCTAAATAGTGGTGTATCATACTCTACTGGTTCTCCATCTTGAACTAAAACCTCTAAAATTTTACAATCATACTCAGCTTCAAGCTCATTCATAATCTTCATTGCTTCTAAAATACAAAGAGTTTGTCCTTTCTTAACTGTATCTCCAACAGATACAAAAGATGGAGAGTCTGGAGATGGAGAAGCATAAAATGTACCAACCATAGGAGAATCGATTGTATCAGCATTTATACACTCTGTAGTAGCACTTTGTGTAGGTGTTTGAGCAACAGATACAGGAGCAGGAGCTTCTGAAACAGCAGGAGTAGCTACATTAACAGGCTGATTAATAACTACATCTGAACTCTCTCTAACCATAGATACTTCAAATTCACCACTCTTTACTTTCAGTTCACCTAGTTTACTTCTACCAAAAACTCGAATTAACTCTTTAATCTCTTCCAAATTCATAATTTTTTCCTTAAGGCTTTATTAATAATTATTTCTTAATAAAGTAAAATATTTTGGATATAATACCATAAATTTTTATAAGGGAAACTAAAAGTAATGGGTTTAAAATCAGATAAATGGATAAGAGAGATGTCGCAAAAAGGTATGATTACCCCTTATTGCGAAGGATTAGTTGGTAAAGGTGTTGTAAGTTATGGACTTAGTAGCTATGGATATGATATTCGTGTAAGTGATGAGTTTAAAATCTTTACAAATATAAATGCAGAGGTTGTTGACCCAAAAGATTTTGATGAGAATAATGTTGTAGATTTTAAAGGAGATGTTTGTATAGTTCCTCCTAATTCATTTGCTCTTGCTAGGACGGTTGAGTATTTCAAGATGCCACCAAATGTTTTAGCAATTTGTCTTGGTAAAAGCACCTATGCAAGATGTGGAATTATTGTAAATGTAACACCTTTTGAGCCAGGATTTGAGGGACATATTACAATAGAAATTAGCAATACTACACCACTACCAGCAAAAATATACGCAAACGAAGGCATTGCACAAGTGCTATTTTTAGAAGGTGATGAACAATGCGAAACAACATATGCAGATAGAAAAGGTAAATATCAAGCACAAGAGGGTATTACACTTCCTAGAATTTTAAAATAGAAAGCTTAAAGCTAAAGGCAAAAAGCTTTTTCCTCTTGTTCCATAAAGTAGTAAACTAAAATCAAATATAATATCAAGGGGTATAGGTATAGAGGTGTGAAGGAGTAGAGACAACAAATTGATAATATGATGTTACTTTCTATACACCT
>CAYMGA010000259.1:0-1516 GCA_964389865.1 uncultured Nitratifractor sp. | reverse complement strand
TCTTGTTTTGTCACTTCTTTTCCTTTTGCAACATTAAAACTTTTATAATATCTACAGCACTTTTTAATTGTGCATCTTTAAATATCTGCTTTTGTGTGATAATTTTTTTCTTTAATTTAGCATCTATTTTAGTTGAATTATTATCTTTAGCTTTAGCTTTAGTTTTATTAGCCTCTAGCTTCTCTAATTCTGTTTTTAAGTGTTGTTTAAGTTCATTCTCTTTAATTTCAAATGCACTCTCTTTCTTCTTAGTTGCTTCACCTGGGTAAACTATAACATCTGGTGTAACACCTTTATTTTGAATAGTTCTACCACTTGGAAGATAATATCTTGCAACTGTTAATTTAATACCTTCATCTCTTCCAATAGGTGCAATAATTTGAACACTCCCTTTTCCAAATGTTTTTTCTCCAATAATTGCTGCTCTACGATGGTCTTGCATTGCTCCACTTACAATTTCACTAGCACTTGCACTTCCACCATTTACAAGAATTGCAATTGGTATATTTTTGTGTGTTCCTTCAGCTTTTGCTTTATAAACAATATTCTCACTCTTTACACGACCTTTTTGGCTAACTAAAATACCTTTATCTATAAATAGGTCTAAAAGTCCTGTTGCTTGATTTAAAAGTCCACCTGGGTTATTTCGAAGGTCGAATATAATACCTTTAGCATCTTTATTCTTTTCTAATACTTTTTTAACAGAATTTACAACTTTTTCATCAAATGAGCTAATTTTGATATACAGTACTTTCTCTTTTTTATCTTTATCTAAATAGATAAATTTGTTTTTAACTGACTCTATTTTAATTACACCTCTTGTTATATGAACAATAATTGGTTTAGTTGCACCTTTTCTAACAAGTGTTAAAGTGATTTTTGTACCAACTTTACCACGCATTATATTAACAGCATCATCTATTGTCATACCAAGAGTCGATTTATCATTTATCTTTAAAATAATATCACCAGCTTTTACACCAGCTTTATATGCAGGGGTATCTTCTATTGGTGCAATAATTGTTAATGCACCCTTTTTCATACCAACTACAATACCAAGTCCTCCAAACTCACCTTTAGTTTGAATATTTAAATCTTTAAAGGCTTTGGCATCCATATATGCTGAGTGGGCATCTAAGTTTGCTAAAAGACCTTTAAGCGCCTTGTTTACTAATTCAGTAGAGTTTATTTCATCAACATATTGACTCTCTATTAAATTTAACACTCGTGTAAATTTTAAATACGCATCTAGTTTGCTTTCACTACTATCTTTTGCAATTAATGGGGTAGTATTAGATAGAAAAAGTGAAGCACTTACTGCAAGAAAACTAGAAATAATTACTTTTTTATTATGCTTATACATCGATAAGTTTACCTTTGTAGAAATTTTTGCACTATTTTATTTAATTATCACTTAAAGTGACATTATATTTATAATGCAACTTAGATTGCATATAAATTGTTTAAATTATGATAAACTTCTACCAGCAATTTAAACAAGGAGTGAAAATATGAG
>CAYMGA010000258.1:0-1523 GCA_964389865.1 uncultured Nitratifractor sp. | reverse complement strand
AGAGTATAAAAGAGCTTCAGATTATTATAAAAAAGCAATAAATAGCTGTAATGATGTTACAATTGTTCAAGAGTTTAAAAAATATATAGAGAGATTCAATGCATTAACCTCTTCAAATAAAGAGAACAATAAAGAGGATAAAATTTTAAGAGATCTTGAAACAATATATACAAATATGAGTGAAGAGAAGATGCTTAAAAGTGCAAAAACATTAGAAAATATTGCCTTATATTATGCTAAAAGTCCTAAAAGTAGAGAGTTATCAAAAAGATATTATAAAGAGATTGTTTATATTTTAAAAAAATTATATGAATTAAATCAAGATAAATATGCTTGTGAGTATATTAGAGTTTTAATTGATGGTGTTGAATTTTTTATGTTTAGTATAATATATTTAAAAGAGGCAATAGATCTATTAAAAGATAGTAATAATTGTAAAGAGAATAGAGAGTTGCTAATAGATAGAGTAAAATCTTTACAAGATAAAGAGTTTATTAAAAAGAGTAAAATATATAAAGATATTTTAGAGTTGTAAAGTTGCATATATTAAATACACTTTTGTAAAAAAAAATTGAAAATCTACTTATTTAAACTTATTTAAATCTAAATTTTTATATAATTTCATCCTCATAGTCTATCTATGAGAAACTGTGTGAAGAGCTTTTATATGATTTGGCACCGATTATATAAGAGCTGGTTTAGTAAAAACTCGCTAAACCTCACACTTTTTATGGTGCTAAGTAATATTAAGGAGACCCAATGAAGGTTAGACCATCGGTTAAGAAGATGTGCGATGATTGCAAAATCATCAAGCGCAGGGGAGTTATTAGAGTGATTTGCAAAAATCCAAAACATAAACAGAGACAAGGATAAATATGGCTCGTATTGCAGGGGTAGATTTACCAAAAAATAAGAGATTAGAGTATGCATTAACTTATATTTATGGTATAGGTTTGACAACTTCAAGAAAAATATTAGATGCAACAGGCATTAGTTATGACAAAAGAGTTCATGAATTAACAGAAGCTGAAGCAGCAACAATTCGTAAAGAGATCCAAGATAACTATGTAGTTGAGGGTGATTTAAGAAAAAAAGTTATGATGGATATCAAAACTTTAATGGATCTTGGTAACTATAGAGGTTTAAGACATAGAAAAGGTTTACCTGTTCGTGGTCAAAAGACTAAAACAAATGCAAGAACAAGAAAAGGTAAACGAAAAACTGTTGGTTCAGCATCTAAATAGGAGTAGTGGCTTATGGCAAAGAAAAAAATTAAAAAGCAAGTAGCTAAAGGTGTTGTATATATTGCAGCTACTTTCAATAACACTGTAGTAACAGTAACAGATGAAATGGGAAATGTGCTTACATGGAGTAGTGCAGGTAGCCTTGGATTTAAAGGAAGCAAAAAATCAACTCCATATGCAGCACAACAAGCTGTTGAAGATGCAATGGCAAAAGCAAAAGAGTATGGAATAAAAGAGGTTGGTATTAAAGTTCAAGGCCCTGGTCCTGGTAGAGAGACA
>CAYMGA010000257.1:0-1529 GCA_964389865.1 uncultured Nitratifractor sp. | reverse complement strand
TTTCTTGAGAGTGCTTTAATGTATCATTTGAATCATTTATTTTTGCTATTAAAAAGTTGTATTGATTTATAACACTTTCTGGTTCACCCTCTTCTATAATATTTCCTTGATTTAATAAAATTACTCTATCGCATAGTAGTTTTAGGGAGTTTAAATCATGAGATACATAGATGATAGACATATTCTTTTCTTTTCTCTTTTTTAATGCTCTTGTGCATTTTGCTTGAAAGTGGGCATCTCCTACAGATAGAGCTTCATCAACTATCAAAATTTGTGGGTTTGAAAATATAGCTATAGAGAAAGCTAGTCGCATTTTCATACCTGAAGAGTAAGTAAAAATTGGTTCATCTATATAATCACCAAGTTCACTAAACTCTATTATATCTTGCTCTTTATCTTTACACTCTGCTCTACTCATACCAATTAGAGTGCCATTTAGATAGATATTTTCTCTACCACTTAATTGATCGTTGAAACCTGTGCCAAGCTCTAGCAGGGCTGTTACTCTCCCATATCTTTTTATTATTCCTGATGTTGGTTCGATAACTCCTGCTATCATCTTAAGAAGCGTAGATTTACCTGCTCCATTTAATCCTATTATTCCTAATGTTTCACCTTCATATAAATCAAATGAGATATTATTATTTGCAATAAACTCTTTGTGATAACTTTTTTTAGTAAAAACTTCTTTTAATCTATCTATATTAGTGTTGTATATTTTATAAATTTTTGTAATATTTTTTACTTCAAGAGCTTTTTTCATTTTATATAATATCCTTTATAGTAGCTACCATTTTTTTATAAAGATATGCAGCTAATATAATTAAGATAGCACTCTCTACTACCATAATTAAAATAGAGTTAAATGATGGTAATCTATTATAAAGAAATATATCTTGATAGCTTCTTGCAAAATAGTAAAATGGATTATATTTAATTAAAAATGGATATTTATGCTCTATCATACTTCTTACATATACTATTGGTGTCATCCAAAACCAAAGTTGCAAAAT
The DNA here is from genome assembly GCA_964389865.1 of uncultured Nitratifractor sp. Classification (GTDB taxonomy): domain Bacteria; phylum Campylobacterota; class Campylobacteria; order Campylobacterales; family Sulfurovaceae; genus JAADEQ01. The sequence continues at coordinate 516 of CAYMGA010000257.1, read as the reverse complement.
TATTGGAATTACCTCTTTTAAATCTTTAAAAAATGGTGTAAAAAGAGAGAAGATTACCCCTAAACCTAAAGTAAAGATAGTTTGTAAAATCATAATAGGTAAAATTATTAAAAAATTTAGGGTAATTGGTTGATTTATAATTAGTAAAAATATAACCCCAAGTAGCATTGCAATAATAAATGTAAAAAATTCAGAAATTACAATACTTAAATGGAATACATACATTGGAACATTTATCTTTTTTATTAAATTTGCTTTTTCAAAAAAAGATGTATTAAGACGCATTAGAGTATTACTAAATGCTGTCCATGCAAAGAGTCCTGGTATTAAATATATACTATATGCATAGGTATTATCTACTATATTTAATTTCATTTTCATAAAATCTGCAAAGATTACACTATATATAAATATCATTACAAGAGGGGAGAGAATAAACCAAAATTTTCCAAGTCCTGTGCCTATATATCTCTCTTGCAAATCTCGCTTTGCAAAATCGAAAGCTAATAGTATTTT
>CAYMGA010000256.1:0-1536 GCA_964389865.1 uncultured Nitratifractor sp. | reverse complement strand
CAAAAGTAGTTTTTTGGGATGTGCAACATGGTAATGCGGTATATATCAATACGCCAAATAATAGACATATAGTTATTGATTTAGGTGTAGGTTCTTATGCTTCAGGTCAAGAGTTTAGCCCATTAAGACATTTAAAATACACTTATGGTATTAATCAACTCGATTATGTGATAATAACACATCCACATTTAGATCATATAGACGATATACTTAATTTTGATTTGCTAAATCCTAAGGTTTTGTTAAGACCAAAGCATTTAAGTAAAGAAAATATTCTACAAGGTGCCAGAGAACAAGATATGGCAAAGTTTAAAAAATATTTTGAAATTGATGAAAGATATAACGCACCAGTCAGTAATACTTTTAATGACCCAAGCATACCAGAAAACTGGGGAGGATTAAAGATAAAAACATTTAGTCCAAAAAAATGTTCTCAATCAAATATAAATAATCACAGTATAGTAGTAGTTATCGAATATGAAGGAATTAAAATAGTATTTTTAGGAGATAATGAATCTTGTTCATACAATGAACTTTTAGATTTATATGAGTTTAAAGAAACTATTAAAAATGCTGATATACTTTTAGCATCTCATCATGGAAGAGAATCGGGATATCATAATGACTTTGTCTCTCTGGTAAATCCTCGTATAACAGTTGTTTCAGATGGAAGGTTTAGTGATACAAGTGCTACTAATAGGTACTCAGCAAAAAGTAGAGGCTGGACAGTATATAAAAAAGATGGAAGTTTTTGTAAACGATATTGTTTAACTACAAGACAAGATGGAACTATTGTAGCAACTTTTGGTAATAATGGCGAAAATCCATTTTTAAATATAAAAATTAATTAGGAGATTATTATGAATGAATTAATAAATAAAATTTCATCTTATAACTTATTTAACTATCTTTTGCCTGGAGTGATTTTTACTGTATTTATAGAATACTCTACTCCGTATAAAATACTTCAAGAAAGTATGATTATAAATGCTTTTTTAGTTTATTTTATTGGTTTGGTAATAAGCAGAATAGGTTCATTGATAGTAGAATATCCATTAAAAAAAATAGTTTCTCATGAAAAATATGAAAATTTTATAGAAGCTAGTAAAAAAGATAAAAAAATAGAAGTTTTATCTGAAGTTAATAATATGTATAGAACCTTTATATCACTATTTTTAATTTTAATTATATTTAAGCTTTGTGACAATTTTTGCTTATGGTTAAAAGATTATATGTCATATATTTTAATAGTGCTATTGTTTTTTCTTTTTGTAGTATCATATATTAAACAAACTAAATATATTAAAAAAAGAATACAATATCAATTTCAGAAGGATAAAAAATGAGTATTGTTAAATCTTTTTCAGTTGGCAATGGTGATATGTTTTACATTAAACATAATAGTGATAATTTTACCACTATTGACTGTTGTCTGTCAGAAGATAACAAAAAAGAGATTATGGATGAAATAAAAGCTGAGTCTCAAGATAAAGGTATTACAAGATTTATATCTACACATCCTGATCAAGACCACAT
>CAYMGA010000255.1:0-1539 GCA_964389865.1 uncultured Nitratifractor sp. | reverse complement strand
ACTACATAAAAATCGTTATACTCATTTAATAATTCTGCTTTTGTAGCATTGTAGATATTTTGATTATTTATTGTAACTAAAAAGTTATAATTTCTATCTATTGCGCCAAATCTTTGCTTAAACCTATAAACGCCATCTAATGTATGCCAAGTTCCACCCCAATTCCACCACTTAAATCCTCTTTTAGAAGCCTCAATCATTGCTTGATAAATTATTAATGATGTTGAGTGATAATTTCTATACTCTCGTAAAATGGCAGGAGTAAAATACTCAACAGTTTTATTATAATAAAACAGAAGCAAGGCGCTAATAATTTTGCCATCTTTTTTGGCAATATAAATGCTATACTCATCTTTATTAAAGTATTTATCTAACAACTCAAAAAATCTTTTTCCTTTTGGTTTACCCCCAACTGATGTCATATTCTCATAATGTGTCTCATACAAAAAGTCAATTTGAGAATTATCTATCTCTACTTCAATACCCTCTTTTATCGCCTTTCTTATATTTCTTCTAACTGTTGAGTGAAATCTCTTCATCAAATCATCTTCTATCTTATCTTCCTCTTCAATATTTGTCCACTGCCCAACTCTTTTATCGATAATATCGCATTTTATATCAAAGCTATTATCCTTTAAAGGATTGGTAATATATGTGCTTGAAGCAACCTCTTTAGATAGATTATTATAATACTCAACCAGCAAATTAACTGCATCTTTATCTCTACTTAAGATACCCCCATTGCTGCCATAAAAAGGTAAAGAGTTTAAAACAACTCCATATTTGCCCTCTTTTTTCATAAGAGGCAAAATTGCTTTGATACTATCACTATTATCTACTGCTAAAAGATATTTAGACTCAACATTTAAATAATCCTCTAAAATCTCTTTATAGTTAGTTGAGTAATAAAGCAAACTCTCATCAAAACTTAATAAAAAATCTTCATACTTACTATAAAGCTCTTTTGATAACTCTACAATTCTCATCTTATTCTCCCTTTCTATCTATCTCTTTAAGTAAATCTATAAAGAAATCTCTAACACCATAGCTCTCTTGATTTACAAACTCTTTTAATCTATCAAAATCTTGCAAATATGGTTTTGCTTTCGTATATCTGCTTAAATCTTCACTATTTAAAAATATATGAATTGGATGGAAGTTAAATACTTTTAATCCCTTATAATCTAAATATCTTTTGGCATTCCACTCCCATTTACAATCAATGCTTACATCATCTTCCCAAAAGTGCGGATACTCAACAATACCGCTTGAGTGCCTATATGGCTTAAGCTCTATGTTTGATGTATGGGGAATTAGCGTATTAAAGGCACGCTCTAAACCAAGCTTTTTTGCACTATCTAATATAATAGAGCTTTGAGTTAAGCAGTGGCTTCTAATAGCTTTAGCATCACTAACAATATCTAAATAGTATTTTAATACTTCATCAATACTCTTGCCATATCTAAAATCTCCATTTAATAAAAAGTTGAAATTTGGGTGTATTCCAAGCTCATAGTTGCTATTTTCTCTCATTTTATC
>CAYMGA010000254.1:0-1541 GCA_964389865.1 uncultured Nitratifractor sp. | reverse complement strand
GAGATAAATTACTTTATGCTACATAAGTAGCATAGAAAAATATACCTTTAATATATAATAACCTTAATTAAATAAAATCTCATCACAAAGGAGTGAAAGATGAAAGTAAATGATTTAGTAGTAGTTGCAAACCTAGGAGAGATGAGAGTATATAAAGCAAATCCTAGAGATTTAGAAGCTGAGGCAGGTTTAAATGAAGATCATATTAAATTAGATTTAATAAATGATGTAGATTTTATAAATGCACATAAAAGGCTTCAAGATTTAGTAACAGATCAGGCAGGTAGATTTAAAGCTGATGCTGGGAAAATGGGAGCAAGTATTGCTCAAGAGAATAATTTAGAACAAGAGATAGAAGAAGAGCTAATAAAAACAGTTGCAGAAGATATTTCAGATATTATAAAAAATGAGAATCCACCAAAATATTTTTTAGCACTTCCTAAAACAATTTATAAAAGAGTCTTAGAAAAACTAGAAAATAGTGCCAAAGAGAAACTATTTAAGCTTATTAAAGAAGATTTAGTTAAAACAGACAAAAATAAACTTATAGAGCTATTTAAAGAAAAAGGTGAATTATTTTAAACTTGATTTTGACAAAATATCATAAACACAGAAGCTAAAAATCTTATGTATTATTTAGCTTCTATAGCTATACTATTTCATCACGCTCAGATTAGTAGCTACTTACCATATATTAATTACTTCATCACTTGTAAATTTAAAGTTTTTATCTGCATCTACTTTTAAATTAACACTTTTATTTATAAACTCTAATAAGCCATTATAGGTATTATTTTTAGTAATTGTAATATTTATGGTACCATTTAAAGTTTGTCTATTTTTATCTACTGTTAAAATATTATTGACACTATTATCAATCATAAAAGTAATATCATCTAACTTTCCAATTGCTGAAACTATATGAACTTTTTCTACTTTTCTACATTTGGCATATTTTTTTAAATTATCTACTGATGCTATCTTAATCAACTCTTCACATTTAGTTTTCGGAATTTTAAGTTTTAACCCCTCTACCAAAACAATATGATTATTTACTATTGCATTAGTATTAAAATCTATATTTGTAGTTGTAGATTTTAATATAGTGTTATCAAAAGTATAATCTCTACTAAGAGTTTTAACCTTTATATTTTTATAAGTTACAATATTATCTAAAGTATAACTAAAACTATTTATATCTTTAGTTAAATATGTATTATCAGCCAATTTTTTTAAAAAATTACTATCTGTGATAATTTTAATATTAATATCATGTACCTTCTCTTTTAAATTAGTTAAAATATTACTACTATTTTGAGCATACAAGCTAGAACCAAAAATTAATGTTGCCAATATTGCGTAATGTTTCATAGAAAACTCCTTTTAATTTATATATTCATATTATATAATAAAAAGAAAGTTATACTATTTTATATTTCAAAATATTATATTTACTACCAATTTATTGATACATACTAAGTTAAGTATCACATGTTTCACTTTTAATGCAACAAAAAACAAGGCTAAAGCACAATGCCAAT
>CAYMGA010000253.1:0-1543 GCA_964389865.1 uncultured Nitratifractor sp. | reverse complement strand
AATGAAATAAAGCTTAGAGCTTTAGGATGGAGAAGATAGATGTTATTTAATAGTTTTGAATTTATATTTATATTTTTACCAATTACTTGGTTTATATACTTTTACTTGAATGGATTGAAGTTAACAGAGATAAGTAAAGCATTTTTAGTATTTGCCTCTTTGTTCTTTTATAGTTGGTGGAATGTGAAATATTTGCCTCTTATTTTAATTTCTATGTTGTTTAATTATAGTATTGGAAAAACTTTATCTGTAAAAAGAAGTAAAGCTATATTGACAATAGGTATAATAGCAAATTTAGCACTTCTTGGTTATTTTAAATATGCAGATTTTTTTATAGAAAATTTAAAAATAATAACAAAAAGTAATATACATTTACTTCATCTTGCTTTACCTTTAGCAATTAGTTTTTTTACTTTTCAGCAGATATCTTATTTGGTAGATAGTTATAGACATGAAACTAAAGAGTATGATTTTTTAAATTATGCATTATTTGTAACTTTTTTCCCTCAACTGATAGCAGGACCAATAGTTCATCATAAAGAGATGATGCCTCAATTCGCCAAAACAAGAAATAAAGTAAAAAGCTATAATAATGTAGCTAAAGGATTATTTATATTTTCAATGGGGCTGTTTAAAAAAGTTGTTATTGCAGATACATTTGCAATTTGGGCAACTAATGGGTTTGATGTTTCCAAGACTCTTAACTTTGCAGAAGCATGGATTACATCACTTTCTTATACATTACAACTCTATTTTGATTTTAGTGGATATACAGATATGGCAATAGGTGCTGCACTTTTGTTTAATATAAAACTTCCGATAAACTTTGATAGCCCATATAAAGCAACTTCTATTCAAGATTTTTGGAGAAGATGGCATATTACACTTTCAAGATTTTTAAAAGATTATATCTATATTCCTCTTGGTGGAAATAGAAAAGGAAATTTTAGAACTTATAGTAATTTAATGATAACTTTTTTGTTGGGAGGCTTATGGCATGGTGCGGGATGGACATTTGTTTTTTGGGGTTTTTTACATGGTGTAGCATTAGTAATACATAGGGTATGGAAAAGACTTGGATTTAGTATGAATAAAATATTAGCATGGTTTATCACTTTTAACTTTATAAATATTGCTTGGGTATTTTTTAGAGCTAAGAGTTGGGATGATGCAATTAAAGTATTAAGTGGTATGTTTAGTTTAAACAATATTATGCTTCCTGGTAGTTTAGAGTCTAAATTATCAAGCTTAAAGCATTATGGTGTTACTTTTGGATATTGGTTAAATAATATAGATGGCACTACTAAAACAACAATATGGGTGTTTTTAGGGTTATTTGTAATAGTTTATTTCAAAAATTCAAATGAATATAGTAATAGTTTTGTATTAAATAAAAAAACAGCTTTGATAGCAGCTCTTATGTTTGCTTTTAGCATTTTGTCTCTTGGAAAAGTTTCAGAGTTTTTATATTTTAATTTTTAGGAGAATTTATGATAATAACAAAAATAATAATTTTATTTAATATAAAGAGTGTTTTATGAAA
>CAYMGA010000252.1:0-1551 GCA_964389865.1 uncultured Nitratifractor sp. | reverse complement strand
TAAGTTATATAAAAATCCTTTGGTTGTAAAGCTCTCTAATAATCCAAAAGAGTTGCTAAACCTTAGATTAAACCAATTGCAAGAGGCAAAGGATAGATTGAGTAAGATAAATTTATTAGATACTATTTTAAATGAGTGTAGTATCACAAAAAATCAATTAAACAGAGCTATAAAATTTGAAAAAGCAGATTTCAAAACAAAGGCTGAAACTTTTGCAAATGTTATTGATGCACAAATAACAAATATAAATGAACAAACATACAATTTAACACTTAATGAAGATTTTGAGTTAAATATAGATAACTTTATATTATTTATTAGCAGTAAAGATAATATTTTAGATATTAAAGATGAAATAAAAGATAGAGTTGTGCAGTGGAGACAAAAAACAATTTTTATTTTATCAAAAGATAGTCAAACACAAGATAGATTAACAAAAGATGAGAGTAATTTTGTTATTGTAAACTCAAAATATATTACTAAAATATTGCTATCTAAAAATAGCCAAAAAGTGTTGGCTAAATGTTTTGTAAACAATTTAGAAATTACAAAGCTGTCACCATATATTTTATTTGGTGGTGTTAAAAATAATAAAATGTTTTTTGGTAGAAAAGAGATATTGGAGCATATTGTTAAAAAAGAGAGTAGCAATTTTATATTGATTGGTTCAAGACAGATTGGAAAAAGCTCTTTGCTTCATGCAATCAATAGATACTATGCAAAAGATGGTATAAAGTGCCATTATATACAAATAGGAAAAAAAGATTTTGTAAAATCTATTGCTAAAGAGTTAAATATTGAAGCAAATAATATAGATGAATTGACAGATAAAATAAAAGAGCTTAATCCAAATAGAGATAGATTAATACTTTTGCTTGATGAAACAGACCCTTTTATAAAAGAAGATAAAGAAAATAGTTATAAAATTTCAGATGCAATGCGTAAGCTTAGCGAAGAGGGGTATTGTAACTTTATTATTGCAGGTTTTTGGTTTTTATACAGAAATAGTATTTTAGAACATCAATCACCCCTTAAAAACTGGGCTGAAATAGTAGAACTTAGAGCATTAGAAAAAGATGCTTGTTATGATATGATAAAAAAACCTATGGAACTTTTGGGATTGAAGTTTGAAAATAAAAATTTAATAGAGTTGATAATAAAAGAGAGTGGACAAAGAGCAAATCTTATTGCAATGATCTGTGATAATATTATTAAAAATATAGGAAAAACAAAAAGAGTTATTGATTTAGATATTGTTAAGAGTGCATTAAATAAAAGAGAGATTCTTGATAGTTTTAGCTCTTGGAAAGAGTTTGATAACAATCAAAAAGCATCTATTTTAGATAGATTAATAGTATATACAATGATAGAAAAAGAAGAGTTTAAATATAAAGATATTTTAAATATATTAGAAAAGTTAGGGGTTAAATTTAAAATTAGTGATTTAGATAGCACATTAGTTCGTTTAAAAATTGGATATATCTTGCAAAAAGATGATAGAGGATTTTATAGATTTTTAGTGCCTCTATTTAAAGATTATATTGTTAAAAT
>CAYMGA010000251.1:0-1551 GCA_964389865.1 uncultured Nitratifractor sp. | reverse complement strand
GAAGCGGCTCTTCTTGCTGGTCGTGCAAACAAAAAGCAGATTGAGCAAAAAGATTTAATGGAAGCAATCGAGAGAGCATTTGTTGGGTTAGAGAAGAAAAATAGAAAGATAAATGAACTTGAGAAAAAGATTGTTTCATATCACGAGAGTGGACACGCACTAATGGCAGAGCTAACAAAAGGTGCAACAAGAGTTACAAAAGTTTCTATAATTCCAAGAGGTCTTGGAGCATTGGGTTACACTTTGCATTTGCCAGATGAAGAGAATCGTTTCTTAAAGCAAAAGCACGAACTTATGGCAGAAATAGATGTTTTACTAGGTGGTAGAGCAGCCGAAGAAGTTTTTGTTGGCGATATAAGCACAGGAGCAGGAAACGACCTACAAAGAGCAACAGATATACTAAAAGATATGATTACCAAATATGGTATGAGTGATGTTGCAGGGCTTATGGTTTTAGAACAAAGTGCTGGTGGTGCATTCCTTGGTGGTGGACAAAGTGTTAAAGATTATAGTGAAAAGATGGCTGAAGCTATTGATGAAAAAATCAAGAGTGTGCTTAATAAAAGATATAGTTTTGTAAAAGAGACACTAAAAGAGTATGCAGATGCAATAGAAGCTATGACAGCTGAATTACTTGAAAAAGAGGTTATAGAAGGTAAAAAGGTAAGAGAGATTATTAAAGAGTTTGAAGAGAAAAATAATAAAAAATCTCGCCTAGCTCATACTGTAGCTGAAGATGAAGAAAAAAGTTAAATTAAATTATATTTTACCAAACTTTTTTACTGCATCTTCAATATTTGTTGCAGTATTAAGTATTATAAATGCAAGTAATCATCACTTTGAAAAAGCTTCTTGGTTTATTATTTTATCTTTAATCCTTGATGGATTAGATGGCAAAATTGCAAGACTTACTAAAGGAGAGAGTAAATTTGGTATAGAGTTTGACTCTCTTGCCGATATTATTGCTTTTGGTGTTGCTCCTGCAATGCTTATATATTTTCAATTTGGACATAATTATGGTAAACTTGGCACTTTAATTATAGCTTTATATGTAGTATTAGGAGCAATTAGACTTGCTAGATTTAATGTTACAACGCAAAATATAGACTCATCTATATTTATAGGGTTACCAATACCAGCAGCAGCTCTTTTTTTAGTATCCATTTCACTTCTAGACAATAAATATAATTTAACATTTATAGAACCAATTCTCTTAGTTGTTTTACTAATCGTAGCTATTTTAATGGTTAGTCATATTAGGTACAACTCTTTTAAAAAAGTAAATATACCTAAAGCTTTATCTTTTAAAACGCTAATAATACTTATATTAATTTGTTCAATAATATATTTATACCCTATAGAGATATTAAGTGCTATATTTATATCATATGTTTTATATGGACCAATAAGAGCTATCTATTCTCTAAATAGATGGAGTAAATTTAAAAGGAAAAGGTAAAAACCTTTAATCCTTATTAAAGCGTAGGTCCTGCTTTTGAGTAATCGAATTCGCTACCACTGTCGTTATATCTGCTAAAGTTTTCTACAAAT
>CAYMGA010000250.1:0-1564 GCA_964389865.1 uncultured Nitratifractor sp. | reverse complement strand
GTAGTTTTAAAGATATATATTATTTTTTACAATAAAGTGATTAAAAGGAGTTTATTAATGAAGTTTTATAAAAGAGCAACACTTATGATAGGTGCTATGTTACTTTTGAGTGGATGCAATATATATAGACAAAGAATGGTTTTAGAAGCACCATATAATCCAAGTAATTCTACACCTATAGTTAATACAAGTAGTAATGTTATAAATGAGACCTTAACTACTAATACAACACCAAATGAACAGATAAATAGGGAAGTTCAAACAAAAATTAGTAGCAGTGATAAAACAGTAGTTCAAAGGATACCATTTCCTGTAGATGAATATGCAAGTTTAGCGACAAATGGTTCAGCAACTGTTACTGGTAGTGTATATATTACTACTTCAACTGGTAATAAAGTTTATGGTAAGAATACTAGACTCTATTTAAATCCTGTTACTAGCTACTCTACACAGTGGTATCAAAAGAGTTATTTAGGTGGAGCTAAAATGTCTAAAGTTGATCCAAGATTATTTAATTATTTAAAATTTACTACATCTGATAGCAATGGTAAATTTGAATTTTTAAATATTCCTAGTGGTAGTTACTACTTAATTGGCGTAGTTAAATGTGGAACAGCTTGTGGATATGATAAAGTTAAAAATATTCGTATTGCTAAAAAGATTTCTGTATTTGGAAATGATGTTAAGAGTGTAGATTTAAGCAAGAGTGTAAAGTAGAATTGACTACTCCTAAAAATTAAATTTAGGAGTAGTGGTATTTATATTATTACTATTCAGTAACTTCTACTTCTACAGTGTTACCTTCCCAAATACCATGTTTAGTACAGTATCCGTGAGCAGTAAGTTTTAACTTTTTACCCATTGGTCTAATATAGAAAGTTACTTTTGCATGAGATTTTTCATTTCCAAAAGTTCCTGGAACAAATGTAGTTTGTGCTAATTTTGTTTCACCATCGAAAAGTGTAATTGATTCTATATAGTGATCAAAATCATCTGGATGAGTATATTCTTCTCCCATTTGAACAGTTACTTCAAAGATTTCACCTTTTTTTGCACTATCTGCACAGTGAATAAATGGAGAGTGTCTGTCTATATAGTCTTTTTTAGCTTCTCTGTCGATTTCTGAAATGTCCGTATATTTATTGATTTTTGGCATTTTCTTTCCTTTTAAGTTGTTTTGTAAAAATATTATACCATAAAAAAATCTAATTAGGAGTAAATTACTCCCAATTATCTTCTTTTACATATTTTTTTGCCCAATCTTGTAACAATTTTCTCTCTTTTGGAGATAATCTTGCATCTTTATGTATAAGCAAATACTCTGGAGGAGGCATTTTAAAGGCTGTTGCTTTTACAATACCTTTGTATAGCTTTTGTAGCTTTTTATCATCATACTTATTCCAAATAGAGAAATTTAGCCAAGCTCTACCATTTTTAATATTTGAATGAACCATTATAGATACAGGTGATATATTGCCATACCAAGGCATTTTTGTATGATTAGAGTGGCAATCATAACAACTCTTTTTCAAAATAGCCATTACCTCTTTTGGTGCTTTTATCT
>CAYMGA010000249.1:0-1585 GCA_964389865.1 uncultured Nitratifractor sp. | reverse complement strand
TTATATTGATACCTAAAAACTTATCTAATGGTCTAACCTCTTTATCACCATTTTTTAAGTATCTAACTCGACTACTATCTTTTATTGCTTTAGATGCAAAAATATCTATATTTAAACCATATATATTAAATCTAGAACCTATTGTAGCACCCATAATTTTCCCTCCATTGCTAAACTTATTCTTTTTAGCCCAACCTAAATCTAATCCTAAATATGGGGTAATAGAGACTTTTTTATTTATAGAAAAATCTTTATATAACTCATTTCTTAAATATAATCCAAAATTACTCGATAATTGATGAGCACTTTTAAAACCCCTAACACTATATGGACCACCTATTCCTATTTGTTCACTTGCAATTGTATTTTTAGGTGCATATTGCCCATATAGAGTCGAAGTTAATGTTATAGGATATTGCTCTTTAGTAAATTTATATTTTCCATTTAAAGAGAATAGAATTTTATGAAAAAGTAAATCCTCTTTTTTTGTCTCTTTTTTATTAACAAAACTAGCACTCAAACTCTTTTCGTAACCTAACATTGCAGTTAATGTATATTTAGGATAAACTATATCATGAGTATAAGATAATTTTATTGTATTTATTTTGTAGCTTGTAGTATCAAGTAATATAGAATCTAAATAATTATCAACCTTTTTATGGTTAAATTCTACATTTATTTTTCCGTTATGATGTTGAGTGTGAAATATTTTATATTCACCTTTTATAAAATAAGATTTTGTATTAGACTTAGAAATATATTTTTTATTTAATCCCTCAATTTGAGTAATGTATTTATATATGTTATACCCAAATTCGATATAAGATTTATATATAGGCAAACCATAGCTAAAACCACTTCCGACAGATTTATTTGTCTTAGTATATTTATTTGAAACATTTAAAGTAACATTTAAAACATCTTGAATTCCAAGAGGATTTTCCCAAGTGAGTGCCCCATTTATTTGATATTTTTTGAAATTTCCATAGCTATAATTATCAGTTCCTATATAACCTTTTAATGGAGAAGATATATCTTGACCTTTTAATATTATAGTAGAATAACCCTCTTTTTTACCAGGATTTATATCCATTGTTACTTTTTTTGAAGAGAGTCTATTTAATTGTTCTATAAAAAGCTCAATTTCTCTTAAGTTAAAATTATTGCCTTTTAATCCTCTAACTATTAATGAAGAATTAACATTTTTGTCAATAACATTTTCTATTTTTCCTTCCATAACATATATTGTTAGTATCCCTGATGAGAGTTTTTGTGGTTTTAGGTATGCTTGAGAAGTAATATAACCCTTTTTGATATAAAGGTTATTTATTTTTTTTACTATATTATTAATCTCTGATAAAGTATCGCACCTGTTTTGATATTTATTAAATATAGGGGTGATTTTTCTTTTATCTAATAATGTATTTCCTAATAGTTCAATTTTTTTTATCTTAACACAATTTTCATTTTTATCATTTTTACTTAGTTTAATTGGTTGTAATTTTGTATATATAGGTTTTTTAACTTGATTCTTTTTAAAGTTTTCATACACATTTTTTTGTTTATGATACTTTATTGGAGAATA
>CAYMGA010000248.1:0-1625 GCA_964389865.1 uncultured Nitratifractor sp. | reverse complement strand
CAAACTGGATTACTCTCTCCATAGCTTACTGTATCTATTTTATCACCACTTATTCCTGCATTTAAAAGTAAACTCTTAACTGCATTTGCTCTTTTAAGACCTAGAGCATGATTATACTCATCTGTTCCAAACTCATCACAGTTACCCTCTACAAGTATTTTACTATTAGCTGTGATAGATTTAATTTTTGGTAAATCACTCATAAGTCTTTTAATTTGGTCGCTATCTAAAGTATATGAATCACTTGCAAAATATAGCATTTTAATACCACTTTTACTAACACCATCGCTACCTAAATATTTACCATTACTATTTACTGCACCCTTTTGAAAACTATTTTTGCTACTATTACTATTTGCTCCATTTATAGAACCAGCATTAATTGCATTCTCTGGTATAACATTACCAGATACACCTCCACTATTCATAGTAGAGCTATGACTACTAGGTAAAGCTATAGGCATCTTTTTAGAACAACCTGTAAAAAAGATTACGGCACTAGATAGTGTAAAAAATATAAACTTATTCATTAAAAGTACTCCTAAATTAAAAGTTAGTTTATTATATCATAAAATATCAAAAGATAATGATTTTTAGCTATAATAAAACATTAAATTTGGATTAAAAATTAAAGGAATCTAATGCGTTATATTATTTCACTATTTTTACTGCCATTTTACCTTTATTCACATAGTTATTCAACTTGTGATGAATGTGTAAAATTTACTAATAAGATGCATCAAAAATATGGTTTTAGTAAAAAATATATAAAATCACTACTTAACAGTGCAACACATATGCAAAGTGTGTTAAATAGATACAACGGCACCGTACATGGGGCAACTGATTATAGTTGGCATAGATATAAAAGTAAAATTTTAATACCAGAGAGTATAGATTTAGGTAAAAATTTTATGAGAAAATATAGTAGTGAATTAAATAGAGCAAAGCTAAGATTTGGTGTTGAAAAAGAGATTATAACTTCATTTATTCGTGTTGAAAGTAAATTTGGACTATTTGGAGGTGAATACTCAGTTTGGGATGTATTAGTAACTTTGAGCTTTAATCCAAATAGAAAAAAGAGATTTTTTAAATCTGAATTAGAGAAGTTTTTAATATTAACTAGAAGGGAGCATCTTAATCCATTAGAGGTAAAAGGTTCATTTGCAGGAGCTATGGGATGTGTGCAACAAATGCCTTCAATTTATTTAAAATATGGTGTAGATTTAGATAGAAATGGCAAAAAAGACCCAAATAGTATGAGTGATTGTATAGGCTCAATTGCAAAATTTTTAAGTAAAAACCATTGGGTTAATAACCTTCAACCTGTAGTAAAAGTTACACCTCAAAATAACAATTTTAGAAAATTAAGAAGTGGATATAGAAGCTACTACTCACTAAATAGATTATCAAAATATGGAATATACGCTCCATCTTGGTGGCAATATAGTGGAGCTTATTTTATAAGATTAAAAGATAGAAAAAATTATGACATCTATTTAGGAAATGGAAATTATAGATTAATTACTAAATATAATGCTAGTAAACAGTATGCAACATCAATAAGTCTATACTACCAAGCAATGAAAAGATAGTTATAAGTGTTGAGTGTTATGTGCTAAGTG
>CAYMGA010000247.1:0-1628 GCA_964389865.1 uncultured Nitratifractor sp. | reverse complement strand
GGATTTGAAGATTAGAATAAAGGAAAGAAAGAATGAATAAGAAGCTGTTTTTATTATTAATTTTTATACTTCCAAGTATATTATTAGGGGCAAATTATGAGGGAATTATATACACTTGGGGGTATGGAGATATAATAAAAAATATGCTTGAAGGTATAAGAGCATTAGTAGATAATAATGGGTTATCTACTATTTTTAAGGTTGCGGTTGGAATAGCTTTTTTACTTTTTACATTTAAAGCAACAAGTGATAGAGTAAATCCATCACTTGAATTTGGGAAAATGATGTTATTTTTTACAGCTGTTTGGTATCTGTTTTTAACCGCTTCAAATGACGCAAAACATAGATATTTAATACAAGATAAAGTAACAGGTAACACTTATGTAGTAGAACAAGTGCCAATAGGAATAGGTGAGCCTTTATCTCTTATAACAACTTTAGAAGATAAAATACTTGAAAAAATTGAGACATATTTTTCACTTCCTAATAGTTTAACATATAGAAATAGTGGTTTTGGTTTTCCTTTAAGAACACACGATACAGCTTCTTCTACTTCAACAGGTGATATTTATCTTGTAAGAACTTTAAACGATTTTATTGAGAATTGCACTATGTATGAAATTTCAGAGGGGAGTAAAAATGTTAAAGATTTAATTTATTCTAATGATTTATTAAGTGCATTAGACCCAAATGGAGATACCAGATTGACTAAATATTATTCCTCATCTAATCCAGATGGAAAGGTAATGAGTTGTAAAGATGTTTATCCACTTTTGAAAAATGATGTTACTAATGATACATTAGTTTTAGAAAAAATAGTTGCTAATTTACTTGATACAAGTCAGCCTACATTTGAACAAAGAGCTAATCAAATTGTGCCACTTTTATTCAAAAATACTTGGGATGGAAGAAAGTATTTACAACAATTGTATCTAATAAACTTAACAAAAAAAGCTATTTTGAATGTGGCAAAGGCTAATGGAGTGTCCCCTAATGAGGTAGCATATGCAAGTGCAGTAGCACAAGAAAATTTTAAAAATAATCTTTTAGTTAGTGGGAAAATGGCAAGAGATTATTTACCTATTGTAAAAGGTGTTTTAGTTGCTGTTGTAGTTGGATTAAGTTGGATTGTGGCACTTTTATCAGTTGCATTTAATAATTTTTCTTACA
Organism: uncultured Nitratifractor sp.; assembly: GCA_964389865.1. Lineage (GTDB taxonomy): Bacteria > Campylobacterota > Campylobacteria > Campylobacterales > Sulfurovaceae > JAADEQ01. The sequence goes on along the minus strand of CAYMGA010000247.1, from coordinate 458 downwards.
TAAGATTATATTTTATGTTATTATTTTGGCTGATGATGTGGTCTCCTATCCTTGCAATTATTAACTACATTGGAGATATTTATTTGTCAAAAATCTTTAGCCCTATAACTCAAAATACAGGACAAGTTATTACAATTTATACAGCTCCTTATATAGATGAAAAGATTTCTAACGCACTTGGATGGCTTGGTTATTTGGTTTGGTTAGTCCCTCTTTTAGCTTATTCAATTGTTAAAGCGTCAGAACAAGGGTTTGTAATGTTTGCAAATTCTTTATCTCAAATGACAAGCAGTGCTTCATCTGTGGGTGCAGGAAAGCAAACACAGGAAAGTTTGTCTCATACATCTCATAGAAGATTAGGTGCTACTACTTATACAGATATGGCAGGCGGTGGATTAATGTCTAATAGACAATTTGCATATGCAGGTAGTGTAGTTGATGAACATAAAGTCACAGCA
>CAYMGA010000246.1:0-1632 GCA_964389865.1 uncultured Nitratifractor sp. | reverse complement strand
GATTAATTGTCAAATTAAGCCTAATAATGACATAATCTATCTGATAACCAGAAAGCAAAAACTAATCAAAAACAGCCTCTATCCTAAAGTGCGTAAGATCAGTTGCAAAGTTTAAACGGCTTGGAATATGCTATCTGTGAGCAAGTTTGAGGTTTCAACAAAAAGCTTTTTGCTTTATGCATTTAGCTTTAAGCAATGAAATAAAACTTATTTCATTAAAATTGATACTCTTCTACTCCTTGTTTAACTACACTTATCACACAATCCATATATATATAACTCTTTTGTGCTATTTGGATAGTTTTGTATCAATTCATCGGTTAAGGCATTATCTAAATCTATATCTTCAACTTCTCCACACTTTCTACAAATAAAGTGAGCATGTGGCTCTTTTTTAACTTCATATTTATTCTTTTTAGGATGGCATACTTCAGTAATAATATTTTCCTCTTTAAGTGAAATTATATTTTTATATATTGTTGCCAATGAGATTGATGGAAATATTGCTTTTACATTTTCATAAATCTCATCAATATTTGAATGTCCATTACTCTCCAACTCTTTTAAAATAGCAAGTCTTTGTGGTGTTGCTTTCAGGGTTGATTTATCTAATATCTCTTTGAAATTTTGCATTTTATATCCTTTTAATCAAAATGAGTAGGAGTTTTTAATACTTCAAAGCTCTAAACTTTGAAGTATTAGAAGTAGATTTAAGAGAAAAATATTACTTAGCAGCTTTTACCATCTCTTCCATCTCTTTTACATCAGCTTCGTCAATTAAATCTTCTAAGCTAACATAAGCTCCTACATTTCCTGTCATTGGCTCTACATCTGTATTTACTGGTAGAGTCTTTTTACCTGGTCTCCAATTTGCTGGGCATACAACACCAGTTTCATAAGCGTGTTGATGTGCAATAATTTGTCTTAAGAACTCTTTTACACTTCTTCCAACTGGTGGAGCTTGAACCTCTTGAGCTACTATTACACCCTCTGGGTTAATTAAAAATCTACCTCTTAGTGCAATACCAGCATCTTCGATTAAAACACCAAATTTTCTACTAATTTCAGTAGTTGGGTCTGCTGCAATAGTAAGCTTTAAATCTTTTAATAGTGGCTCAGTCTCTACAAATCTCTTATGAGAGAATTTAGTATCTGTTGATACTGCTAAAACTTTTACACCAAGCTCATCTAAAAATGGTTTTGCTGCATTCATTGCTGCAATCTCTGTTGGGCATACAAATGTAAAGTCTGCTGGATAAAAGCATACAACTGTCCAATTCCCCTTATAATCTTCACTACTTACCTCTGTATAATGACCAGTTTCTGCATTAAAAGCTTCTGCTTTAAACTCTGGCATACTTTTTAATACTAATACACCCTCTTGTGTTTTAATCTCTTCCATATTTTTGTTCTCCTTTTTATACTCTTTTTTATCTTCTATTGGTTGTTTTGCATCGCTATCACAAGCCATATTAAAACCTTTTTATTTATTTTGCAGTGCGATTATATCAAATTAAATATTATTTGTCAAGTAATTTTAGCAAATAATAAAAATTATTACTAACTAAGCTACACACTAAGTAGTAACCTAAAATTAAAACCTAATATAATATCAAGGGAGTATAGGTGTAG
>CAYMGA010000245.1:0-1640 GCA_964389865.1 uncultured Nitratifractor sp. | reverse complement strand
AATATTCCATTTCTATATGCTGTTAATATTCTATTTGGCTCTAAGCCTCCTCCATAAGCTAATAATCCTTCATCACTAGCTTCTCTTGGATTAGGAAAAGAGTAGCTATATTTACTTAAAGGTGGAATAAAATAATCATCATCAAATATAGAAGACACTACTTTTCCTTAAACTCAAAAGTAAACTCACCACCTTTAAAACCAACTTTAACTAAACCACCACTCTTTAACTTTCCAAATAAAATTTCGCTACTTAACTTCTCTTTTACCTCTTTATCTATAACTCTTGCAATATCTCTTGCTCCAAACTCTTTAGATGCCCTAGTAGCAATCTCTTTTACTGCACTAGCACTCAATTTAACTTCAACATCTTTTGGCTCTAATAGAGTATTTAATTTATCTAATTCAATTTTTGCAATCTTTACTAAACTATCAAAATCTAACTTCTTAAACTCTACTATAGCATTTAATCTATTTCTAAATTCACTACTAAAGAAGCTCTTAATAGCTCTATCGCTTTTAGAGCTTTCATCTTTATTAAAGCCCATTACATTTGCCTCTTTAGTTCCAAGATTAGATGTCATAATCAATACTACATGTTTAAAGTCACTTACCTCTCCATTATTATCTGTAAGCTTTGCTCCATCCATAATTTGAAGTAAAATATTCATAATATCTGGATGAGCTTTCTCTATCTCATCAAGTAGTAAAACAGTATGAGGATTTTTTTTAATCATCTCTGTTAAAAGCCCACCTTGCTCATACCCAACATATCCAGGAGGAGCACCAATAAGACGACTTACTGCGTGTTTTTCCATATATTCACTCATATCTAATCTCTCAAAGTTAACACCTAACTCATCTGCTAAAGCACGAGACAAGGCTGTCTTTCCAACACCTGTTGGTCCAATAAATAAGAAGCTTCCAATTGGTGTATTTGGATTATTAAGCCCAGCATACGAGCGATTAATTGCATTTGTAAGCACTTTGATAGCTTCATCTTGTGCAATAATCTTTGCCGATAGCTTTTTAGATAAATTCTCAAGCTTTTGGCTATCATCTTGAGTAATTGTTGTAGATGGTATTTTTAACATTTTAGATACAATATCTGCAATATCACTCTCTTGCACAACTTCGCCACTCCTACCTCTTAACATAAAGTGAGCTCCTGTATCATCTATAATATCAATTGCTTTATCTGGTAAAAATCTATCATGAATATATTTTACACTTAAATCTATCGCACTCTGCAGTGCTTTATCACTAAAACTAATATTATGAAACTCTTCATATTTATGCTGAAGACCCTTTAAAATTTTAAGTGTATCTTCAATACTTGGCTCATTTACCTCAACTTTACCAAAACGACGAGATAGTGCTTTATCTTTATCAAAAAAGTTTCTATACTCTTGATGTGTAGTTGCACCAATACACTTTAACTCTCCTCTAGCAAGTGCTGGTTTTAAGATATTACTAGCATCCATACTACTACCACTTGTGCTACCTGCACCAACAATTGTATGTATTTCATCTATAAAAAGTATAGAGTTTTCTATAGATTTTATTTCACTCATAACACCTTTTAACCTCTTTTCAAAATCGCCTCTATATTTTGTTCCTGCGATTAAAGAACCCATATCT
>CAYMGA010000244.1:0-1644 GCA_964389865.1 uncultured Nitratifractor sp. | reverse complement strand
AAAAGATTATAACTCTAAAGATTCTACTCTTTATGCTGATAAAAAGTTGAGTGTGAATGCAGATAATATTAACAATAACCAAAACCTTACAATAGAAGCAAACAATACTAATATTACTGTTAATAGTTTAGACAATGCAAACTCTACTCTTGCTATAAAAAGTAGTAACGCTAAATTAAATATTAAAAAAATTGATAATAAAAATGGTTTAATATCTGCTATTGGAAACTTGTTTTTTAAATCTAATAATATTGATACAACAAAAGGAGATATTGAAGCATCAAATAAATTAAATATAAATACTAACAAATTACTTATAAATGCATCAAATATTTTTGCTGGTGGAGTATTGTCTATTGTTTCTTCATTAAGTAGTATTGATGCAGATAGTAAAATATCTTCACTTAATGCCATAGATTTAAATTCGACTACAAGTTTAGTAAATAATGGAAAAATTATCTCTAATAGTGGTAAAAGCAAGTTTAATATTAATGGAGATTTTATAAATAATGGTGTTGCTGATATTTATGATATTACTTTAAATTCTAAAAATTTCACAAACAATAATCAAAATAACTCTTCAGAATTCAAAACATATAATGCACAATTAAATATTGAAAATACTTTAACTAATAACTCATTTTTATCTGCAATTAACAGTTTAAGTATAAAAGCAAAAGATACTATAAACAATGCGGCATTATTTTCTGCAAATAAATTACAAATAGATTCTGATAATTTAACAAATAATAATACTATATATGCATTAAATGATATGAAACTTTATATTAAAAATAAATTACTTAACCAAGAAGATGCAAACATTTATTCTAAAGGCACATTAACAATTGCAAAAAACAGCAATGGTGATAAAACTAAACAAGTAATAAATAATATTGCAACTATTGAGTCTGAAGGAGATATGAATATATCTGCAAAAGAGTTGCAAAATAATGCAAATAGTGTTCCTACAAAAAAAACTATATCTTTGCCAAATGAAACAACGACTCTTACTCCAAAATTAGTTTGTTTAAGCTATAAAAAAGATCTTTTGGGAAGGCTAGTATGTACAAAAATAAAAACAGTATATTTAGTTACAAACAAATCACAAGCTGATAGTATCAAAAGTAAATATAATATCAATTACACAGAAGCAGAAGTGAGTGATTATAGTTATTATGATGATGATTATGATGACTTTAACAACAATAACAACAATCAGATAAAAAAATATAAAGCATATATTTTAGATATAAATCCAAATGATGCCGAAGGTAAAAGAACTTATACAATTTCAAAGAAAAAAGAAATAATTATAAATAAGCCTACAAAAAAAGGTTTAATTGTAAGCAACAGTAATTTAAAGCTAAATGTAGATAATGTAGTTAATAAATATAGTCTTATATCATCAGCACAAGATATTACTTTTAATAACAAAACTCTAACTAATTCTTCAGTAGAAGCCTTTTCTTATAAAACAATTTCTGGTAAGTGGTATCATAATGATACCACTTTTTGGTCTTGGCAAGATAATTCAGGTTGGAGAGATCTTGGAATTACAAAAACAACACATAAAACAATAGATAAATTTGGCTCACAAATCATAGCAGGTGGCACAATATCGGGCACTATAACAAATTTAAA
>CAYMGA010000243.1:0-1661 GCA_964389865.1 uncultured Nitratifractor sp. | reverse complement strand
TAAAGCATCTGATTCCAAAAAAAAGATTTATACTTCCAAGGAATTGAATGTTTCAGCCCCAAAAAAGTTTTATGCTTTTTGCATTTAGCTTTAAGCAATTAAATAAAGCTTATTTTATTGGCTTTGCCTTTCCACCTATACTCTTTTTCTCATAATGACTTAATTAACCTATCTATCATAACTTTTTGTATATAAGTTTTTCCATGTTGAGCCTCTATATTGTAATAATTAGTAACACCTTTTTCTATTACTACAAAATTTGACATTGAGCAATCATTATTATTACTATTGACAACTTCATATTTTACATTTAAACCACTTTTAAGTAGTCTATAGACTCTATTTGGTGGGGTATTTGTTAATCCTGCAGTGTAAACTAAGTTATCTTCATCTGTTAATGGATTTTTACTATTAATTTGACTCTTTTTATAAGCTAAAAAAGATTTTACTTTTGGGCTAGATTTTAATATAGATATTCCACCCTTATTTGTATTATTATGCAAAGCTAAATAGGGTAGGTTAGGGGCTTTATAGTAATCTATTATAGAAAAAATCATATTTGTATAAATTGGAGAAGCCGCTTTTTGCTCTTTACAACTACTTAATTTTTCTCTTGAGTAAGAGAAGTTTCTATTTGGGTCTTGCCAAGCATTATATCTTTTATTACTATTTACAATAGCTAATAATCCACCACCATATCTTTTTATAGCATATATACCTGCATCAAATGCACTATTTTCATTATCATGAGGCAAAAACCAAAATAGACCACTATTTCTGTTAGGGTTTGTAATAAGTAGCAATTTCCAAGTTAAATTATGCTCTTTAAAACTAATTAAATTAAGGCATAAGCTACTTAAATTTTGATAATTTCTTTTAACATCACTAATATAGCTAAGATTTTGTAAACCACTTTTAACAATATATGGTGCAATTTTAGCTGGAACTCTACAACTATTTGAGTATATAATAGAACTAATAGATACTAAAGATATTATAATTTTTTTCATTTAAAGTTAATAGTAGAGGTTAATTTCCTCTACTTCCTGGTTTAATTGCTTCACTTCCCTCTCTACATAGTGGGCAGTTATCTGGAGAGTATATATCAAATTCAAAGTCTGCTAAAGCAAATAGAGGTTTATCTTTTGGTAATTTACACTCTGGTTTTGGCTCATTTGTTGTATTAACTCTTTTACAAAAGCCCCTATTTGCAAGTGCTGCAAATGCTACAACTTCTCCACCAAGCTCTTGGATAATTTTAGCAGCCTCTAGTGCAGAACCACCAGTTGTAATAATATCTTCACAAATTATAAACTTTTCGCCCTCTTTAACTTCAAATCCACGACGAAGTTGCATCTGACCCTCTTTTCGCTCTACAAAAATAGAGTTTACTCCTAATGCTCTAGCTAACTCATAACCTGCAATAACTCCACCTAAAGCTGGAGCACACACTCTATCTATCTCTATGCCACTACTTTTTATCTCTTTTGCCAAAGCAGTTGCAAGTTCTTCGGCAACTTTTGGGTCTTCTAAAACTTTTGCACTCTGTAGATAGTTTGGAGAGTGATTACCACTACTTAAAATAAAATGCCCACTAAGTAAAGCTCCACTATCTTTATAAATTTGCTCTATATTCATAGTTACACTTTTAAAATATCGGC
>CAYMGA010000242.1:0-1662 GCA_964389865.1 uncultured Nitratifractor sp. | reverse complement strand
TTTTAACTAGTGGTTCTTGAATATTGTAGAATTTAGCACCATTTAAAATCATTCTTATCCAAAGGTAATAATCTTCGAACCAAAACATTTTTTTATATCCACCTGCTTTTTGAACTATAGACTTTTTATAGATAACTGCTGGGTGATTTATAGGGTTTCTTTTTTTTGCAAAGTTTATAATTTTATTATGATTTTTAGGTACTTTTTTATAAGAGATAATATTTTCTTCATCATCTTCAAATTCAGCTACCCAAGAGCTACAAATATCTATATCACTATTTTCAAAAACTTGTAATTGCTTTTCAAATCTATTTGAAAGAGCAATATCATCTGTATCCATTCTAGCAATTAATTCATAACTACATTTTTTAAGTCCAATATTTAAGGCATCTCCAAGACCTACATTTTGTTCTAGTGAAATTATTTTAAATATATCTCCTATTTTATTTTGCCAATTATCAATAACTTTATATAATTGGGGAGTAAGTTTTCCATCTTCAACAAGAATTATTTCATTTGGCTTGATAGTTTGTTCATCCCAAATAGATTGCATACATCTGTCAAAATATTCTGGCTTTTCTTTATAGTAAATTGACATAAGAAGTGAAAATTTCATATACTACGCCTCATCTCTATTTGCTCTAAAACTCTATATATTTTTAAATAGATATTAACTTTTATTGTAGAGAATACTGTTTTAGATGATATTATTGCTTTAAGTAAAAGATAGATAAATTTTAAATAGTTTTTTTGATTTAATTGAGCTTTTGCTTCATTTATTAGCAACTGTTTTTTATTATAATTTTCTATCTCTTTTTTAGATACTTTTAACTCTTTAATATATTTTTCGTCAAAATTATACTTACCACTCATAAGACAATCTTTAAAAACTTTTGTAATATAACGACCTACTCTATCAACATATATTGCATTTGTTTTAGTAATACTTTGATTATTATATCGACAATTAAGTAGTATATCTTTGATATTACCTACTCTAAAATTATTACAAATTGCTCTTGCTAAAAGCTCTTTATCTTCTGTATGTAAAGAGTTTGCATAAGCACCTAATTTGTCAAAAAGCTCTCTTTTTGCAAAAAATGTTGGATGAACTATGCCAATAGTTCCTTTAGCTAAAAGTTTTTTAATATATTTATGGGTAAGTAGTTTGTCTGTTGTAAAAAAAACTCCATTTTCATTAAAAAGATTAATATTAGAACCAATTAAATCTAAGTTTTCTTCTTTTATATACTTTAACTGTTTCTCTAATCTATTAAGATGAGATATATCATCTGCATCCATTCTTGCAATATAGTCACCATTAGCATTTTTTAATCCAAGGTTAAGGCTATAGACTAATCCCATATTTTTATCATTTATAAATAGTTTAACTCTTTTATCTTTTAATGCATAATTATTAATTAAATCGATAGCTTTTTTATTTAACGGATTATCTATTATAATAATAAACTCTATATTCTTATAAGTTTGATTTAATATTGACTCTATAGACTCTTTTAACCATAGAGGTTTTTCATTATAAACACTCATAATAACAGATATTAAACTACTCATAATATATTTGCTTTTTCATAAATTTCTATTTGTTCGCTATGGGTTAGCCTTTTATCTTTGGGTGGCAGTTGCATATAATCTTTACCA
>CAYMGA010000241.1:0-1663 GCA_964389865.1 uncultured Nitratifractor sp. | reverse complement strand
ATGATGCAAATAGAGCAAACAATAGACTAATAAAAACTCTCAAATGCAACCATTAAGTGGTAATCTAAAATTAACATTGAATATAATATCAAGGGGGAGTATAGGTGTAGAGGTGTGAAGGAGTATAGATAGTAAGCCGATAATATGATATTGCTTTCTCTCTTCTCCTCTACCCCTCTACACCTCAACTCCTTTGAAAGTTATTTGTATTTTTTTACTATCTACTTAGTGCGAAAATTCTTCGCACTATTATAAATACTACTTTTATGCGACAATTAAAGATTATACTTTATATAAATAAATTAAGGAGTCTATTATGAAAAAGTTAATTACATTTTTAAGTGCAGTTGCAACAGTTGCAATTTTGTCTGGATGTGGAGGTGGAGGAGGTATTTTAGAAGATACCCCACCAAGTGGAACTTTGGATGAGAATTTTGGAGGTGGCGATGGATATAGGGTATATGATACTGCTGGCATTCAAGAGAATAGAGTCAGTGATATAGATATTGATAGTAATAATAATGTCTATATAGCAGGTCAAGTAAATGAGGCAGGTCATAACAAAGCTTTTATTACAAAGTTTGATAATGATGGAAATATTGTAAATAGCTTTGGAACAAATGGAATGGTTAAAAAAGAGGTATATGCAGGAAAATCATCTGTAGCAACAGGTATAAAAAATAGCAATTCAAAACTATATTTTACTATGTTTGGTTTAGAAAATTCTACAAAGAATGCAGGTGCTGTAGGCTGTATAGATGCAAGTAGTGGAGATGCTTGTGCAGGATGGCCAACAGGTGGTATAAGAAAATTTAATATTCTTGGTAAAAATGATTTGTTAAATGATTTAGTAGTAAGTGGCGATTATATTTATGCAGTTGGCTCTTATGAGACGACTTCTGGGTATAAAGGTAGAATGTATAAATTAAATAAAAATAGTGGTTCTTGGTTAGATGGTTCAATATCTAATATAAGCCATGTTGCATACAACTCTTTGGTTTTAGCAAATAGCAATTTATATATTGCAGGAGACTATGCAAATATGATAACAAATTCTATGCTAACAAAATATAAATTAGATTTTAATTTAGACACCTCTTTTAATACTGTTGGGTATGCTCTAAAAGATATTGCAGGAGGTGGTAATTATGATGTAGCAAAAAAATTAGTGGTAGATAGCAATGGTAATAGTTATGTAGTTGGTTTTTATATGACTGGCACATCTGAAAAAATAAATCTATATGTAGCTAAGTTTAAAAATAATGGAAGTTTAGATACTTCTTTTGCAAATAATGGTGTTTTTAGATTTGATGGTGGAAATAATGCAAATGATTTTGGGGTAGATATTGTTTTTGATAACAGTGGAAATTTAATTGTTGCAGGAACAACATCAAATGGAACTGATGAAGATGTGTTGGTTTTAAAATTAAACACAGATGGAGAGTTAATAGAGGATTTTGCAGATAATGGTGTGTTAACTGATGATTTAGATGGTGGAAGACAATTAGTTGGTGCTGTAGCAATAGATAACAATGGGAAAATAGTAGTTGCAGGAAAAAATAGAGATGCAGGAGCAGATGACATATTTATAATGAAAATTAATCCATAAAAGGGATGAAAGATGAGATATTTTATTGTTATACTCTTATCCTTATATAGCTTG
>CAYMGA010000240.1:0-1682 GCA_964389865.1 uncultured Nitratifractor sp. | reverse complement strand
CCAAAAACAAAAGCTGACCAAGAGAAAATGGGTATTGCACTAGGTAAATTAGCAGCAGAAGATCCAAGCTTTAGAGTAAGCACAGACGAAGAGTCTGGTCAAACAATCATCTCTGGTATGGGTGAGCTTCATTTAGAGATTATTGTAGATAGAATGAAGAGAGAATTTAAAGTAGAAGCAGAGGTTGGTGCTCCACAAGTTGCATATAGAGAAACTATTAGAAGTGCTGTTGAGCAAGAGTATAAATATGCTAAACAATCTGGTGGTCGTGGTCAATATGGTCATGTATTCTTAAAAATTGAACCTCAAGAAGCTGGTGCTGGTTATGAATTTATCGATGATATTAAAGGTGGTGTAATTCCTAAAGAGTTTATTCAACCAGTTAATAAAGGTATTCAAGAAGCAATGCAAAGAGGTATCCAAGCTGGTTACCCTGTAGAAGATGTTAAAGTTACTCTTTATGATGGTAGTTACCACGATGTTGACTCATCTGAAATGGCATTTAAACTTGCTGGTTCTATGGGATTCAGAGAAGGTGCTAAAAAAGCAAACCCTGTAATTTTAGAGCCAATGATGAAAGTAGAAGTAGAAGTTCCAGAAGAGTATATGGGTGATGTTATTGGTGATGTGTCTAAGAGAAGAGGTCAAGTAAATGGAATGAGCGATAGAGCAGGAAATAAAATTGTTGACGCATTTGTTCCACTAGCAGAGATGTTTGGTTACTCAACAGACCTTAGATCTATGACACAAGGTAGAGCAACTTACTCTATGGAATTTGACCACTATGAAGAAGTTCCAGCAAATGTAGCAAAAGAGATTATCGAAAAGAGAAATGGATAATTTATCTTTAAAGCTTTAAGCAATAAGCTTAAGGCTTTATACTTTTATTAAGCACTCACAAAATATTAAACTTATTACTTTTGTTTATTAATAAGCTATTTACATTAATATCTATACATTCTTTGGCTTCTGTGGCTATGATATTTCGTCGAACTCAGGTTTTTAGAATAGGAGAAGAAAAAATATCAATGTCTTTAGACTTATCACAAAAAATAGATAAAATTATAAAAGTGAAAGAGGAGTTACACAACCTAATTGTAAAAGAAAACTGGATTGGCAAGGTTAGTTATAAAAAGTTGAAAGGATTTTTTTGAGTTTGAATTTTAGTTTATTTGTAAGTAGTGAATTAAAATTAAATGTTATATTAATCGAAATATATTTTAAACATTAAGAATAGTCGAATATAATAAAAGAATAAGGTAAAAATAAATTATATAGTGATATGTGCAGTTAGTTATACATATGGACTATATTTCATGAGAAAAAATTGAAATAAATGAAGGAAAATATTTTTATGAGTTCACAAAAATATTCAGTAAATCAGCCATTAATTGAAACTTTGTTATCTTGGGTTAAATCGGGAGAAATTGCCATCCCAGAAATACAACGACCTTTTGTTTGGAGTTCTAAAAAAGTTAGAGATTTAATGGATAGTTTATATCAAGGTTATCCAATTGGATATATTATTTCATGGAGAAATCCAAATATTAGATTGAAAGATGGAAGTTTATCAGAAGGTAAAAAAATATTAATAGATGGACAACAAAGAGTTACTGCTTTAACTGCTGCAATAATTGGACAACCAGTTGTAAACAAAGACTATAAAAAAATTAGAATACAAA
>CAYMGA010000239.1:0-1698 GCA_964389865.1 uncultured Nitratifractor sp. | reverse complement strand
AAGGCGAAATTGGTTTAGATGCCTTTAGATTTATTATGAATGATGATAGAATGAATAATATGCCACTAATTTTAGAGACAATAGACGAAACTATTTGGGCGCAAGAGATTGAGCTATTATATAGTTTTAATGAAGAATCAAGACCATAAAGGATAAAAAGATGGATGAGGTAGATATAAAAAGGGTAGAAAATCCAGATGGAGAGTTTTATGAAGTATCATATAACTCTAAAGGTAAAAGATATAGTTGTGTTGTTCAAAAAAGTAGAGATATAGTAAAAATTTTGATTTACAATAGAGATAGAGACGCTTTTGTTCTAACCAAACAATTTAGACCATTTTTGTATATTAATCATCCAGAGTATGCATATAAATATGAGCTTTGTGGAGGTGGTGAAGATAAAAATATTGGTAGTTATCAAACTGCTATCGAAGAGATTTTAGAAGAGACTGGATATAGAGTTGATAGTTTAGAGAAAATTACCACACTCTATACAACATCTAAAATGACACTATATTATAGTGAAGTGGATGACTCTATGATAGAAAATAGTGGTGGAGGTATAGAAGATGAAGATATAGAGATAATCTATCTTCCAATAAAAGATGCAAAAGAGTTTATGTTTAACGAAAATATCCCTAAACGACCTGGACTAATGTTTGCATTTTGTTGGTGGTTTAATTTAAGAGGCGATAAATAGCAACTGTTACAAATATATACTGATAATTATTATCAAGATTAAAATCTTATGCTTTGTCTCTTTTTTCTATAAAAAAATGTATAATATGAATATTGAATAATAATAAAGGTTTATATATGGAGATAATTAAAACTTTTTTTAATAATCTATTTTTGTTAGCTAGTGCTATGAGTTTTTTTATCTTAATTGGATTAATTATTGCAGGTGTTTTAAAGCAAATTATTCCAGATAACTTTGTATCTAAGCATTTAGGTAAAAGCTCTTTTGGTTCAGTTATTAAAGCAGCAATTTTTGGTGCGCCACTACCTGTATGTTCATGCTCTGTAATTCCTTTTGCTAAGTCTTTACATAAAGAGGGTGCAAGTAAAGGTGCAGTAGAGAGTTTTTTAATATCTGCTCCAATAACAGGGGTTGACTCTATTTTAGCAACTTACAGCGTTTTTGGTTGGTTTTTTACAATTTATAGAGTTGTTACATCTTTAATAATTGCAATAAGTGTTGGTGTTTTAGAAAATATATTTGGGGTAAAAGAGAAAAAGCCAACTATTGCTAAATTTAGTTTAAATGTAGCACAAAAACCGACTTTAAATGTTAATTTTACCAAAGAGAGTAGCTGTTGTAATGGTGGTAGTTGTTGTGGTTCTAGTAAAGAGAAGAAGAGTTTTTCTATAAAAGGAGTTTTTAATTATGCTTTTAACACACTATTTAGTGATATTGCAAAATCTATCTTAATTGGGTTAGTTTTAGGTGCTATATTTACAACTTTTATTCCAAAAGAGGTTTTAACAACTCTTTTTGAAAATAGATGGCTCTCTTATATCGGAGTTATTTTAGTAGCTATTCCTCTATATGTTTGTGCAACCTCTTCGCTTCCAATTGCAGCTGCATTTTTACTTGGTGGTATGACTCCTGGTGCTGCATTTATATTTTTAAGTGCAGGTCCTGCAACTAGCACAGTAACTATGGGAGTTGTTGCTAGTATGTTTGGTAAAAGGTCT
>CAYMGA010000238.1:0-1715 GCA_964389865.1 uncultured Nitratifractor sp. | reverse complement strand
TCTGTAAATCTAAAATCTACAAATTCTACTTCGTTTTCTTTACAATATTCAAAAAACTCTTCTACGCTGTTAACAAACTTACCCATTGTTACTCCTAATTAAAATTTAATGTGAATATTATACACTCTTTTTTACTTTAATTATCCTAATAATTGCCTAGATTTTATGCAATTGTCTCTCTTTGTTTACATATGATACACATTCTCTATATCCAACCTCTTTTGCTAAAGTTAAAACTTTACTATAAGCAAAGCCAATTTGTTCGATACTATGGGCATCTGAACCAAATGTAATAGGAATATTTAATTCATATGCTAACTCTAATAAATCTCTACTTGGATATTGCTCTTTAACTGGTTTTCTAAGTCCAGCAGCATTTATTTCAATTACCATATTACTTTTCTTAATCTCTTTTAATGCATTTTGTGCAATTAGTTTTATATCTTTTTTTGGCAAATAGTTAAAAACTTTCATTAAATCTATATGCCCTACAATATTAAATTTACCAAATTTTGCCATTGCTTCTATGGCATCAAAATATTTTTGCCAAATCTCATCTATATTTTTAGTTTTATATTTAGCAATATACTCTGGATTATCAAAGCCCCAATTATCTAAAAAATGGACTGAACCTATAAGGTAATCTACTTTTGCATTTAAAACTCTATTGTCTATATAGCCATCTAAAAAATCAACTTCATAGCCAAGACGAATATCTATTTTATCCTTAAATTTCTCTTTTAAATTTAATACCTCTTGTTCATATTGATTCATTTGTTCAAAATTCATTCTATACTTTTTATCATAATTCATAGGAGCATGGTCACTAAATCCATAAATATCTATACCTTCATCTATTGCTTTTAAAATATACTCTTTAGGGTTACCTGTCGCATGGTTACATAGGGGAGTGTGGTTGTGCAAATCTATTCTCATAACATTTCCATTTACTTTTTAGTGTAATTATAGTAAAATTAGCCAAAAAAATATGGATGATTATGAAAAAAGTTGAGCTTTTAGCACCAGCAGGTAACTTAGAGAAGTTAAAAATTGCCCTAAACTACGGTGCAGATGCAGTTTATGGAAGCACTAGCACCTTTTCTTTACGCATTAGAAGTGGTAAAGAGTTTGATATGGACTCTTACAAAGAGGGAATTGAGTATGCTCACTCTCTTGGCAAAAAGGTTTATGCAACGGTTAACTCATTTCCTTTTAACTCACAGATAAAATTATATGAAAAGCATATTGCACAAATTGCAGAGTTAGAGCCAGATGCATTAATTGTTTCAAGCCCTGGTGTTGTAAAATTAGCAGCAAAAATTGCACCCGATATTCCTATACATCTATCTACACAAGCAAATGTAATGAATGCAATAGATGCAGAAGTTTACTATGATTTGGGTGTAAAGAGAATTATTGTTGCAAGAGAGATTAGCTTAAGAGATTGCGAGGCAATTAAAAAGCATATTCCAGATTTAGAGTTAGAAGTTTTTGTGCATGGCTCTATGTGTTTTGCATATTCTGGTAGATGCTTGGTTTCAGCTTTGCAAACAGGTCGTGTGCCAAACAGAGGGAGTTGTGCTAACGATTGCCGTTTCCCTTATGAAATTTATGCTCATAATCCAGAGAGTGGCACCACTTTTAGACTAGATGAAGAAGAGGGTGTTGGAACATATATAATGAATGCTAAAGATTTAAACTTAGCTTCTCATATA
>CAYMGA010000237.1:0-1715 GCA_964389865.1 uncultured Nitratifractor sp. | reverse complement strand
ATTTGCTATTGGCACTGGTCCATATAAGATGACAAAAGCTTTTGAAGTTAATAAAAAGATAACTCTTGTTGCAAATAGTGACTATTATGAAGGAAAACCAAAAATTGATAAAATTATTTATCACTATATTGGCGATAGTGCAACACAATTTTTAATGTTAAAAGCAAAAAAGTTAGATATTGGTGGATTATCACCACTTGAGCTTAATAGACAAATAGATAATAACTTTAAAAAAGCTTTTAATATTTTTGAGAAACCATCTAATGGTTATACATACTTAGGTTTTAATTTAAGAAAAACCCCATTTAATAACCCTAAAGTTAGAGAAGCTATTGCTCTATCTATTAATAAACAAGAGTTAATTGATTTACTATTTTTTTCGCATGGTAAGCCTTGTTATGGTCCTTTTATGCCTGGCACTAGCGTCTATCCAGATGATTTCAAACCTTTAAAATATAATCCCCAAAAAGCAAAAGAGATTTTAAAAGAGTTAGGTTACACAAAAGATAAGCCTTTAAGTTTTACAATTACTACAAACTCTAACAACGACATAAGAGTAAAAGCAGTTGAAATTATTCAACAACAACTATTAAAAGTTGGCATAAAAGTTAAAATTAGAGTTATGGAGTGGCAAGCTTTTTTAAATACTGTAGTTTTTCCAAAAAAGTTTGATGCTGTAGTGCTTGGCTGGGGGCTAGGACTCATACCAGATGCCTACTCTATATGGCATAGCGATGGCGATAAAAAAGGTGGTTTTAATTTTGTTGGCTACCACAATAAAGAGGTAGATAAATTAATAGAGAAAGCTAGTTCAATTGTAGAACCAGACAAGTTTGCTTTAATTTATAGAGAGATTTTTAAAAAAATTGCAAATGATAAGCCATACATTTTTTTATATATACCAAACTCTATAACAGCTGTTAGCAAAAGAGTTAAAGGTGTTACACAAAGTGTAATTGGAATAGAGCATAACTTTATAAATTGGAGAATTAAAGATTGAAAAAAATAATACTTTTTGATTTAGATGGAACAATTATAGACTCTACAGAAGCTATTTTAGAATCTTTTAAACATAGTTTTAAAGAATTTAATCAAAAGCCACCTAAAGAGAGTGATATTTTACCACAAATTGGTCATCCACTCGTTGATATGTTTGTTAATTTAGGTGTAGATAAGAAAGAGGCAAACTCATATGTAAAAGTTTACAAAAGTCACTATCAAAAAATACATACTAAAAAAACAAAACTTTTAAATGGAGCAAAAGAGGCTATTGAAAAAGCATATAAAAGTGGTGCAATTTTAGGTGTAGTAACTACAAAAACTGGTAAATACTCTATTGAACTTTTAGAACATTTTGGATTAATGCAATATTTTAGCACATTAATTGGTAGTGAAGATGTAAAAAAACATAAGCCAAACCCAGAACCAATATATTTAGCATTAAAAAGGTTAGATGTAACAAAAAGTAGCAATATCTATATGATAGGCGATACTTGTATGGATATGTTATCAGCCAAAAATGCTGGTATAAAGGGTATTGGTGTAGAGTTCAAATATACCCCTTTAACTGAACTAAACAAGTGTTCTAGTGTAGTAAAGTGTAGCATTTTGGAAGCTGTAAATAATATTTTAGATAATAAACTCTAATTCTCAAGCCCTATTTAAGTTCAATTTATTACAATAGCTCATAACTAAAAATTAATAGGAGTAGATAT
>CAYMGA010000236.1:0-1721 GCA_964389865.1 uncultured Nitratifractor sp. | reverse complement strand
TGGGCTGCTAAGTTTGCTTTGTCAAAAGCAGATTTAATAACTTCAGATTCATATTATATGAGTGATAAAATTAAAGAAATCTATCCAGATAGTTATATTGATACCTTTCCTTTTGGAGTAGATGATTTTGAAATTGGAGTAAATTTTAAAAAAGATGAAAATTTAATATTCTCAAATAGAATGCTAAGAAAAAATTATAATATTGATACAATTATACAATGGTTTTCTAATTTAGATAAAAAATATAATTTAATTATAGCTCACAGTGGTGATATGAAAAATGAATTAATATCACTTGTAGATAGCTTGAATATCACCGATAGAGTTAAATTTGTAGGGTTTTTAAATGCAAAAGAGCAAGAATATTACTATAGAAAAGCAAAATATTATATATCTATTCCAACTTCAGATTCCACATCTGTATCTCTGCTTGAAGCTATGAGATATGGGTGTTATCCAATTGTGTCAAACTTACCTGCTAATAGAGAGTGGTTATTGGATAAAATAAATGGAACTTTTTTTAAAGAGAGCATGAGCTTACCTCTTTTTAATAAAGATATAATACAATTTAACCAAAAAATTATATATAACAAAGCAGTTTTTAGTAAATGCATACAAGATTACATAAATAAATTGGAGAGAATATGATAAAAGTATCTATTATTATACCATGCAGAAATGAGGAAAAACATATAATAGATGCACTAAATTCTATAATATATGGCGATTATTCAATGACAGATATGGAAATTTTAATTGTCGATGGTCGTAGTAATGATAAAACAAGAGATATTGTAAGAGAGTTTGAAAAAAAACATAAGCAAATTAAATTAATAGACAATCCTCAACAAACGGTTCCTTATGCAATGAATTATGGTATCAAAGAGGCAAAGGGAGATATTATAATACGGTTGGATGCTCATTCTATATATCCTAAAGATTATATATCACAACTAATTTATTGGTTGGATAATCTTGATGCAGATAATGTCGGTGGTGTAATTGAACCAATTTTTCAAGATAATAATGTTAAAGCTAATGCAATAGCATATAGCAGTTCACATATTTTTGGTGTGGGAAATTCTAAATTTAGATTACAACATGAGTCAACAGAACCATTATTGGTGGATACCGTTCCTTTTGGTTGCTTTAGAGCAAAAGTTTTTGAAAAAGTTGGATTATATGATACCGATTTAATAAGAAATCAAGATGATGAGTTAAATGCTCGTATTATTCAGCATAGTGGGAAAATTTATTTAATTCCAACTTTAAAAGTTAAATATTATACAAGAAATAGTTTTAGTAAGTTATTTAAAATGTTTTATCAATATGGATATTTTAAACCATTAGTAAATAAAAAATTAAAAAAACCTGCAACATTTCGTCAGTTTATACCTCTTTTGTTTGTTTTGTTTATTATAATAGGTGGTTTATTATGCTTAGTTACTTCTTTTTTTAATAAGTTTTTTCTTCTGATTATATGTTTTTATTTTATAATAAATTTTTTTGTAAGTATTGGCATATCTATGAAAGATAAAAATTTTAAATTATTGCCATATTTGATTGTTTCATTTTTTGTAATACATATTTCCTATGGCTTAGGATATTTAAGGGGAATAATCGATTTTATAATATTTGATAAAAGTTCAGAATCTAAAAATATAAATATATCAAGATAAATAAAGGACAACCACCATGCAAATACCATTCCATAAAACACA
>CAYMGA010000235.1:0-1726 GCA_964389865.1 uncultured Nitratifractor sp. | reverse complement strand
TTAAATATTATAGAAAAGTTATAAATTTTTCTTACTATCTATCAAACTTTGAAAAATATCTCTAGTCAATTGCCCAATATTCAAATCTCTATTTATCAAAATATAATCATTTCCTCCTTTATCTATACTTTTAGCTTTAAAAGAGTTATTTTCAAAAACAACATTACAACTTTTCTGTTCAAAATTATCTACACGACTTTCACTAAATAAAATCTCTATATCTCCTAAATTATGATCTCCGTAAGTTCCATAAATATTTGTGCTTAATAGATGTTTCATTAGAGGAATATCGCTATTTTTAAATAAATCCAAACTTCTAACATTTGCACCCTTCCCCCTTTTATCATCAATTACAACAAAAGGAATTTGATTATGCAATTTAGAGTAAATATCTTTTGTAGCTAAAAGTGCCTTATTTGTAGAAGCTAAATTAAAATCTTGTTTACACTCTTTATCCAAAGGATTACATCCTAAACCAAAAATGATTTTTTTCACCTTCAATTTAAATAACTCTAACCTATCAGGTTCTGATAAAAATTTACTTAAAAAAATTAATTTACCTCCAACTAAATAGCTTACACTTTTATCTTCTTGCTCTTCTAAAGTATTTTCTAATGTAATAGATGCATCTTCTAATTCACTATCTTTAATAGTATAACTATAATTTTCTATATTATTAAGAAGCTTACTTCTAAAACTTCTATCATTTGTATTATGAGATATAGTCAAAGGAATTTCAGAATTAAACTCTTCTAAAATAGATCTATACAACATATTTGTCTTATCACTTAATCCATCTTCAGATACAATTATCAATCCAACATTAACATTTTTATTTTTATTCTCATATATTGCACTTAGTAAAAGAGGAATATAATCTGGATCATATGTATCATTATCTATAATTGAAATATCACTTTTTATTTTAGTCTCCTCTTTTGTCTCATTTGTATCATTCTTTATAATCTCTTTACTTTTTTTAATAAATGTATAATTTTTACTTTTGTTAAAATCTCTAATAAAACTATCTTCTAAACTATTTTCACTAACTTTACTAATATTTTTATCACTTACATTACTATCTAAACTTATACTATTATCCATAGAAATTTTATTAAACTTAGCAATATTTTTGCTATCTATACCATTATTGATTATATTTGTTTTTGTTTCTACATTAGATAAATCACTCTTTTTATTACTATCTACCTTTTCATCTCTATCTAAAATAGTAAGCTCTTCTTGTTTTTTTTGTAAAAAACCTTTTTCATCTTCTATTCTATCTATTCCATTATCTCTATTAAGTCTATTTATACCATTATTTAATAAATAATTACTATTATCATTTTTTACTACATTCGATATTTTCTTAGTTATATTTTTGGATTTATTAGATAAAACTATTTTACTTTGCTCTTGAAAATTGTGTAAACTCTCCTCCATAGTAAAATAATCATCTTTAACGCCTTTAGTATCTATCCTAAACTTACTATTTTTTTGTATATATGCAACTTTTTTCTCTTTTTTGAATACTTCATCATCTTTTTGAGCAATTATTGAAGTATTACTATCTTTAGAAGATACACTTGGCTCAATATAAGTATAATAATATATACTAACAATCCCTATAATAACAATTAAAATAGAATAAAATACTTTCATATATAAACCTTTTATTCAATCTGTGCCTTAATCTCTAAAATCTTTTCTCTATCTAAACCTGTTA
>CAYMGA010000234.1:0-1728 GCA_964389865.1 uncultured Nitratifractor sp. | reverse complement strand
ATAACCCAAATTTATGCCATGATAAAGAGGATTTTAGTATATGTCCAAAGTAAAAGCCTCTTTTTTTATTATAATTGTTTTAATGATGTTTATTATTTCAATCTATTTTAATAATACTAAAATCTTGGTTATAGAATTGTATTCTCCTAATAAAAATATTCTAACAACAAAATTATATTATAATATTCCATATAGTGAAAAAAGAGTGTTAACTCCATATAAAATAAAAGATAATAAATATTATTATGATATCTCTAAAATAAATTTAAATGCTATTCGCTTTGATCCAGAAATTAATAGCGATATTAATATAACTATAAAATCAATACAAGCTATAAAAAAAGTTTGGTTTAAAAAGAGTTTATATGAGATACCACTTAAATACACAAAACCTTTAAGTGGTATCATAGGCTTTAGATTAAATGATGTAATAAATTTTAAAACTACCGATAATGATCCTCAATTAGAGATAAAACCTAATTTTAAATTAATTTCTAAAGATAGTTTAATTTATTTAGATAAATTGATTTTTTTTATGGCTATTACAGCTATATTATTTTACCTATACCATATATATAGATTTTATAAAATAGATAATAATTTAATAGCTAAGATAATTCTTTATTCTATATTTTTATTTTTTATAATCTTTAAAGCTTTTTATTATAAAGAAAAAGTTCATTATGGTTATCCGCCTGATGAGAGAGCACATATGATTTATATAAAATATGTAAATACTCATCATGATTTTGTAACAAATTTTAAAGAATTGCCAATTTATCTTAGTCATCCTCCACTTTATTATGAGATGGAAAATTTAGTTTTTGATAAAATTGGAAGTTTAAGTGATAATGTATCTAATTTTAGAAATTTGAGTGTAGCTATCTTTTCATTAGCAATTGTTTTGATTTTGTATTTAGGTTTTAGTGCAAAATTTTCTATTTTAGGGGATTTTACATTTTTATCTTTAATATCATCGCTACCTATGTTATCATATATTGGAGGAAGTATTAGTAATGATAATTTGGCACTTTTAGGTGTTAGTATATTTTTAATTGGATTTAAAAGGTTATTTGATAATAGAGTAGATAATATAGCATTTTTATTGATAGGATTAGGTGGAGCTATAGCATATTTTAGTAAATTAACAGCAGCTCTTTTAATATTTTTTGCTTTAATTTACTATATTATATTTATTGGAAGGAAAGAATTTTTATCAAAAATCAGATTATCTCACATTATGATTTTATTTGTATTTTTATTACCTGTAATCTATTATCAAATAGCAATTATTTTAGAGTATCATAAGATAGTTCCAACATATGATGTTACGCACCCTAGTGTTTTTAAAGAATCAGTTTTTTATGTAGCACCTGAGAATAGGTTGCATTTAACTCCAAAAGAGTGGTTTTTTAGAATGATTCACTATATACAAAGTGGATGGTTTGCTATTCATTCTCATCACTCATTTGGGCATTCAACTTGGTTTGGAGTGATTGGTTTAGTGCTTTTGCACATTTTAGCTATTTTAGCACTATTTTTTAAGTGTAATTCAAAAGCAGTTTGTTATTTTGGTAAAATTGTATTATTAGGTCTTTTTTCAGTTGAATTTATACAATATATATTTTCATATAAAGCACATATTACAAATGGGTATATGGGTGGTTTACAACCTAGATATTTATTACCTTTTATGGTTGGTTTTGCTATAATGGCAGCTATATTTGT
>CAYMGA010000233.1:0-1740 GCA_964389865.1 uncultured Nitratifractor sp. | reverse complement strand
AATCTTTAACAGCAACTCTAATATACTCTTTTCCTTCAAATCCAATTTTACCTGTTAAATCTTTGATATATAACTCATATTTATCTAATAAAATCTCTGTAAGCTTGGTTGCACTAAATTTATCAATTACCTCTATTAAAAAGTAGTTAGCTTGAGAGTATATTGGTCGAAGATATTGAATCTCTTTTAATCTATTATAAAATCTATCCCTCTCATTAGCAATCTGAATAGAAGCTTTTTTATAATCTTTTTTATATTTACCAATTATTTGTAAAAAGTATTCTCCAAAAGAGTTTATATTCCAAATTGTTACCTCTTTTTCTATTTTACTCATAATCTCTTTATTAGAAGTAGCTAAAACACCAAGTCTCGCTCCTGGTATTCCATAACTTTTAGAGATACTCTTAATAATTACTAGATTTGGATATTTATCTAAAATATCTTGTGTAATAAGAGTCTCTTCTTCACCTTTAGTTGAAAAATCTACAAAAGATTCATCTAATATAAAAATTTTATTCATATCTAAAAGTTTATTGGCTAACTCTAAAAGTTTATTTTTTTCTATAAAATTACCACTTGGATTATCAGGATTTATTAAGAGTAAATTATCACATTTTGATGCTAAAGATAGTAAATCATCAATACTATAGCTAAAATCTCTATTTTCAGGAATAAACTGAATTACTCTATCATAGCCAATACTCTCTGGATACTCATTAAATGTAGGAAATACTAAAGCAAAAGTTCCATCTATTGCTTTACCAAGCCCACGAATCAACTCTGCAGCACCATTGCCAACTATTATATTTTCAGGCTCTATACCAAACATTTTACCTGCAAGTAACCTTTGTGTTCCTTGCCCTGATGGATATTGAGATAATAGTTCATAAAAGTATGCCTTCATCTCATCTTGCATCTTTTTAGTAGGGAAATATGGGTTTACCAAATAGCAGTAATCTTTAAGTTCTGGAAACCTCCAGTAACCACCATATCTTTTTTGGATAAGTTTTAACTTATCTTTAGCACTCTTTGCAAATATAATCTCTGCATTTGTTTTATCTTGAACATCATCAATCTCATACCACTTTTGTCCATCTAATCTTAATGCTTTAAGCTCTTGTCGCTCTAAAGTTACAATAAGTTTTAATACACTCTCATAATATTCATTATCACCCATAGCCTTAGAGTAGGCTTCTAAAAATGGAACATAAGTATTTTTAGAAAAATCTTTAGAAAATTTATATATATTTACCGTTTTATAGTAATTTTGAACATCATTAAAATTAAATGCACTCTTACCAAAAAAACCTGTAATATTATCTTCATCATCAATTGTAACTGCAGTTCCATCCATCCATGATTGATACTTATCAACTACAGCTAAAGATTCTCTATTATCACTTAGAAGCTTTTGTAATATAGACTCTTCAAAAATAAGATCACTTTCTAAAAGGAGAGTATCATCTTCTACTAATTTATCTTTAGCTAAATATAGAGAATATATATTATTGGTTTTATCATAAATCGGATTTTCTACATACTCTATTTTCATATCTTTATATCTACTGCCAACATGAGCGATAAGATTATCTTTTTTATATCCAACTACTAAAATCAACTTTCTTATACCAACACTATACAATTTTTCTAAAGCATAAGAGACAAGAGTCTTTCCATTTAACTCTAACATACACTTAGTATTCTCTTTTGTATATTTACCAAGTCGGCTACCCATTCCTG
>CAYMGA010000232.1:0-1743 GCA_964389865.1 uncultured Nitratifractor sp. | reverse complement strand
TTTTTTATGTTATTCCACAATTATTTTTGGATTATTCTTATCACATTCACTTAAATGTTTATTTTTTTCTAATAAAATATTATTGTAATATAATTCACTTATAAAAAGTGAATTTCCTTCTTCTTTATATGTAGCGAAGACTGTGTCAATAGTAATATTTCCCAACTTTATATAAGTGGTACCATTATTAAGTTCAATAATAAAATTATTTTTATTTTCAAAAATTAAATGAATCACGTTGAGTTTTCTATTCTCAGGCGTATAAATCTCAATATCATTTATTGATAAATGATTATCAGTATTTTTGTTAAATATGTCATTTCCATTTTTATCAACAAAGATAAATTGCTTTGTACCGCATACATCAGTTTCGGTTTTTTTATTGCAGCTGTAAAATGCAAGTACTATTGTTATTAGTAAAATTGCTATATGTTTCATAATATTTTAATTTAAGGATGAATTTTAATAATCATATCTTTATTCCATTTATAATTTTCCTCAATACCATGAGGATGTGCAAGCTCATTACTAAAATACCAACCATTAGCATACCCCTTCCATCCCCAGTTCATATGCATCCAATATCTATGATTTTTGTAAATTGTTGTTGTTGTTGTTCCATAAGGTGGGCCTAATTCACAAACTTTTATATATTTGTCATATTCTCTTCTAAAACCATCGGTAATCCAAGAATGCCCGTTATAGTAGAAATTAATACCACAACAAGAATACTTACTTCTATAGCCTCCTAGTATGACTGGTCTACCCCATATTAACTCATTTTTTACATCATCATAAGAATAATCACCAAGTTCAATTTGAGAGCTAAAATTGAAAGAATTTTTAAGTGCATTTTTAGCTCTTCTGCTTGTTGTACCAGAGCTATCGCATTCGTAATTCATATGAGCCATTATTCCTGTAACATACATTAACCAAGCAACCTCATGGGCTGAATAAGATACATCATTTGAACTATATGCGTTTCGCATAACACTCCAATTAAATCCTGAAGGGTATTTCCAAAAATTCATAATTTGTGCCATTGCAGTAGCCACACAGCCAGTTGGCTTATGTTCACCTGTACGTTGACATATTGGGGTATATAGATTATAGGGAGAGCCCTGCCCCCAAAAAGTTGATAGATTAGCATTATTAAATTCTTCTGTCATATGTCCAATATAATATTCAGTACAGTCCCAATCCTCTATAGGGGGTATATTTTTTGAAGTTGAAGTAATGGTATCCGATAGATATAACTTCCATTCTTTAGATATATTATTTTCGGCGGCTACTTTTGGAGCTTTTTCTAGTTCATAATTTAATAATATAGTTTCAGTTATCCACTCTTTTGCTCCAACTGGAAGTTCATTAAATGATTCACTAAAAAGATTATTGTATTCAGAAAAAGCAAGTACCGGCACGTCTCTAATGTCGTCAGATAAAAGAATAAAACCTTTTGGCTTTAAAGTAACCAAATATAGTTTTTTATTTGGTAAAGGAGTGGCAAAATTTTTAATATTCTTAATTTTGACATTTAATTTATTTTTAAAATGAGTATTAATAAAGTTTAGTGCAAATATTCCAGCTTCTTTAGATGTTATTTTAAAATGAGTTTTTTGTTTTGATGAATTTTTAACATATTCCTTGTTTGTATTTTCTTTGTCAAAAATGTTGTCTAAATCTTTCCGACAGGAAAAAGTTATCATTAACAATATTAATGAAAAACTAATTAAAATTACATTT
>CAYMGA010000231.1:0-1782 GCA_964389865.1 uncultured Nitratifractor sp. | reverse complement strand
AAGGGCTTGATAATAATGATAGAGTAATCTATCTTGGCACATTTGCAAAGGCACTTTCACCTGCAATTAGAGTTGGCTTTATTCTCTTGCCAAATTGGCTAATTAGCGAGTATAAAAACCATTTTGATAGCCACTTTTGCCATGTTAGCATCGATACCCAAAAGACTCTAACAGCATTTATAAAAGAAGGCTATTTGCAAAAGCATATTAGAAGACTTAGAAACCTAAATCGCCAAAAGCATAACCTTATGTTAGAGGCACTAAAAGAGTTTAAAGATTATAAAGTTTTAGCAAAGAACGGTGGTTTAGCAATAGTTATAGCCCCAACAAAACCATTTAATTGGCAAAAATTGCAACTTGAGTGTGAAAAAAAGGGTATAAAAATATACTTAATGAAAGAGAAAAGCGGTGGCAATATAGAAGCATTAAGACTTGGCTTTGGTGGCTTGAGTCTGCAAGATATACCAAAAGCCATAGAGGCTCTAAAAGAGCCTTGGAATAGCTGTTTTATTTAAAGTGGATATAATAAACTTATGAATAAAACAGAATTTTATACAAAGCTAAAAGAGCTACCTAATGGAGCATATTTTGTATCTTTTAATGGCAAAAAATATCTACTAAATAAGCAAGAGTTATTAGATGCAAAACTAATTAAGATATATGCAAAAGAGCTTGGTGGAGTAGATATAGTTAGTGGAAATTACTATACAACTATAAAGCAAGGCACTTTAAAACCTTGTGAAATGAGTGAAAAAAAGGTTATAGATTTTATTCTAGATTTAGAAGTCAATTTTTAATTTAAAAAGGTTTAATATGAAAAAAGAGAGAGCTATATTAGCAGGTGGATGTTTTTGGGGTATGCAAGAGTTAATTAGACATTTAGATGGAGTTATATCTACAAAAGTTGGCTATACGGGTGGAGATGTACCGAATGCAACTTATAGAAATCATGGCACTCATGCAGAAGCTGTAGAGGTTATTTTTGACTCTGATAAAATAAGTTACAAAGAGCTTTTAGAGTATTTTTTTAAAATTCATAATCCTACAACTTTAAATAGACAAGGTAATGATATTGGTAGCTCTTATCGCTCAGAGATATTTTATACTTCACCAGAGCAAAAAGAGATTGCTTTAGATTTAATTAAAGAGATAGATAATTCAGGTATTTGGCCTGGTAAAATTGTTACAAAGGTATCAAAAGCTAGTGATTTTTGGGATGCAGAAGAGGAGCATCAAGATTATTTACAAAAATATCCAAATGGCTACACTTGCCATTTTGAAAGAGAGCATTGGGTGTTACCTAAAAATAAGTAGCTAGTAAAAATTAAAGAAGAGGTGTAGAGGAAGCAATTTATTGTCTCTACCCCCCTTCACAACTCTACGCCTATACCCCTTAATATTATATTCGATTTTAACTTTAAGTTACTACTTAGTGCGTAAGGTTAGTTAATAACTGACTTTACGCACTTGTATAATAAAATTGGTTATTTGTATATTGGTTGTCTTGTTGACTAGTTTGAGTGTTGGTTTGTAATTGGTGTGGGTCTGTCATTGTCGGGCTTGACCCGATAATCTATATTTAAAAACCTACCTTATTTCCGTAATCCGTATTCCGTAATCCGTAATCTGAATATAGATTACCCAGTCAAGCTGGGTAATGACGATTAAAGTTATTGTCAGATTTGACTTTATAATCTATTACAGTAAAAGGTTTTATCTTAAGTAAATGCGTAAGATCAGTTAATAAGCATTTGCTATTTTTCTATTACCTTCTTCCCACTC
>CAYMGA010000230.1:0-1814 GCA_964389865.1 uncultured Nitratifractor sp. | reverse complement strand
GATACTTTCTTAGACCCAAGCAGATGGAATAGAGACGATATTTAATTTAATAGTTGTTGAAATTATGTTGTAAAACAGTATATTTTTATTAAAATAGTGTTTTTAATATGTCTATTTAAGCTTTAAATTTATTAAGATATGCCATAATATGGTATTATTTTAATAAAGGAGACTCTTTGATGATTAGAGTATTTATTTTTAGTTTATTAGCAATATTATTTGCTGGTTGTTCATCTCAAAAGCTTACAAAAAGTTATAGTGATAGTTTTATTCAGAAAAAAAGAGTAAAACATATTGCGAAATCTAAAAAATTAAGTGTTAAAAAGAGAAGAAAGGTAGTTTTTCATAAAAAAATTATTAAACATAAAAGTAATCAAAAAATATATATAGTTCAAAAAGGAGATATGTTATCTAAGATTGCAAAGATGAATAATATTAGTTTAAAATCTCTATTAGCAATAAATAACATAGATAATATTAATCATATTGAAGTAGGGCAAAAAATTTATCTTAGAACAAAAAGTATAGATAGATTACAAAGAGTAGCAAAGATTAAAAAAAGTTATAAACAAAAGAAAAAAATTGTTAAAGTTGCAAAAAAAGTTTATAAGAAAAAGAAAATTATTCCAATAGTATCTCTTGCATATAAGAAAAAGAGATTTACTAAAAGTATAAGGCTTACAGCAACAGCTTATACATCTCATAAAGACCAAACAGATGATACTCCATTTTTAGCTGCATGGAATAATAGAATTAAACCTGGTATGAAGATTATTGCAGTATCACCAGATTTAATTAAAAAGTATGGTTTAACTAATGGAACTAGAGTAAAGATAAAGGGCTTAAAGCATCACTATGTAATTAGAGATAAAATGAATGCAAAATGGAAAAATAGGATAGATATATATATGGGATTAAATAAGTATCAAGCTTATCAATGGGGTAAAAGAGAGGTAACACTTATTTGGTAATTTAGCTATAATATCAAAAATTTAAAAAGGTATTATATGCTATATTTAAGTGATTTAGACTTTACACTTCTTAGAAGTGATTTAACTATAAGTCGCTATACAAAAGAGGTTTGGAATAAAAGAGCTTTAGAAGATAAGCTATCTATTGCAACAGCTAGAAGTTATACAGGAGTTAAAGAGTTACTAAAGGGGCTTAGATTAACAGAGCCTTTAATTCTTTTAGATGGAACAGTTATTGCTAAGCCAAATGGTGAAATTTTAGATATGAGTGCAATAAATAGAGAACTTGGTAATACAATTATTGAGTTATCTAAAAAATATTTAAATTTAGAGCCTTTAATTGTTGCTTACAAGGATAAATCAGAACTATTTTATTATCCTAAAGAGTTGAATATTTATCAAAAAGAGCTTTTGACACAGATGAAAAATAGAAAAAGATTAATTGCAAATAGCAATTATGGTGCTCAAGATATAAATTTAAAAATTGTTTATTTATCTACAGAAGAAGAGGCTAGGGCATTAACTACAATTTTAAAAGATACCTTAAGTGATACTATAGAGATAAAGAGTGCAAAAGACCCATATATCAACTGCTATTTTACTACTATTTTAGACCCAAAAGGAGATAAAGCTCATGCTCTTAAAAAGCTTGAAGAGATTGAAAATGTAGATATT
Organism: uncultured Nitratifractor sp.; assembly: GCA_964389865.1. GTDB lineage: Bacteria > Campylobacterota > Campylobacteria > Campylobacterales > Sulfurovaceae > JAADEQ01. The sequence goes on along the minus strand of CAYMGA010000230.1, from coordinate 168 downwards.
AATAATACAACTGTATTTGGTGATAGCCATAATGATATAGGAATGTTCAAATTAGCTGGGAGAAAAGTAGCAGTCGCAAATGCAATAGATGAGTTAAAAGAGTTAGCAACAATTGTTCTGCCTCATACTAACGATGAAGATGGAGTTGCTAAATATTTGAGTTTAGAG
>CAYMGA010000229.1:0-1836 GCA_964389865.1 uncultured Nitratifractor sp. | reverse complement strand
TATAAGGCTCATAAGGTGGAAAACCTTTAGGCGTTTTAAAAAGAACTTTGTTTTTATGAGTAGTATCTTTATTGTAAGCTTTTATATAAAAATCTTTCTTTAATCTTACACCTCTCCAAGATAGTGGCAAATATACACTTTTATTATAAATCATTTTTAAAATATATGCTATATCCTCTCTTGCATAAAAGTAAGGCTCTTGTCCAATTTGTTCTTTATATTTTTGAGCAATATCTCTAATAGTCTCTATCTGCTCTTTAGATAAATTAAAACCAACTTTTCTCTCATTAAAAGAGTTTTTTATAGATATAATATTTTTATAAAAATTTTGGTTTGAGCTAATATTAAATCTAGAGTAGTAAAAGGTAGCTAAAATAGTTAAAGGTATTAATATATTAATTAAAAGTAAGCTATTTTTAATTTTAAAAAACCTGATAATATACCAAAAAAATATAGGAATAATAAGAAAAATAGTCGAGCTATAATAGAATCTATTTACAACATGAATATGAACTAATACACTTGCTAATCCTGCTGTTACTTTAAATAGAGGAATAAGCACAAATAATGATGTTACAATTATAAAAAGCATAACTCTTATATTTATAATATTAAGTTTTTTTTGTTTTTCAAAAATAGTTAAAACAATTATAAAAGGAATTAAAAATAGAGATAGATAAATTAACTCATTCATAGATGCCCAAGCTCTATTTAAGCTATTTACTAAAATAGTTCCATCAGCTAATATTTTTAACCATAAGCCTTTAAATTGTCCATTTAGTATATATTTAATAAGTGCAGGTTCCATATATGAAACTGTATCTATTATAACTTTTAAATTATAAATAAGAAGTAAGAAACTAGCCAAAATAAAAATTATTAATGGTTTATATTTTTTAGAAAAGTTATACACTTTATCTATAAAAACCAATATTAAAACAGCTAAATACATCAAAAAATATAGAAACTCCATACTATGAATTCTTAAGACAATATAAAAGATAGCTAACATAAAAAGAGAATATAATATTTTTATATATTTGGTCAAATTACCAAATAGTATATGAAATAATAACCCCGTAGCTAATAATATAAGAGGTAATGTTATTTGATAATTAATAGAATACCACTGAATCCAAACTAAATGTGTTCCCATTGAACTTGTAGCAAATATAATAAACCAAATAAATGTTGCCCAAAGAGCTAAAAATCTATTTGAAACTCTATCTATTTTTTTAAATAGATAGTGCAATATTGTAAAATTAAAAAAATATATAGAAAAAAAGTCTATGACTATACTACTATAGTGTATTATATAAGCTCTTAAAAAATATTTAGAGTTGTCTAAGTTAATTAAATGAAAAAATTTATCCCACCAGATATACCAATACTCTTTACCCTTAACAGGCACTCTATCTAAATTTGTATAAAAATCACTAATTTCAGACAAATGAAAATGGACATCAAATGGATACTTTAAAAAAGGATGCATAGATAAAAAAAATAGTAAAAATAGACTCATTAAAATATATGAAAATATTTTACTTTTTATCATTTTTATCCTTTTTTATTTAAGTGTGTAATTATAAGTAAAAATTCTTTATTTTGCACCATCTTTAGTAATTATAACTTTTATAGTTTTAATAATTATAGTAATATCTAACCATATAGACCAATTTTTTACATACCATTTTTCTAACTCGACTCGCTTCTTAAAAGATAGATTATTTCTACCACTAACTTGCCAAAGCCCTGTAATACCTGGTGCTAATTTTAATATAATATTTTTATCACTATTTAAATGGTTTAATTCTGTTAGCATATATGGTCTAGGAC
>CAYMGA010000228.1:0-1849 GCA_964389865.1 uncultured Nitratifractor sp. | reverse complement strand
TTCTTCTAACGAATTAAATATTCTATTTTTTAAACATTTCTTTATATCCTCAAATCTCCTCTTTTGAGGATTAAGTTCTGGTGAATAGGGAGGAATATATTCTATCTTTATATTTTTAGGAACTTTAAGCTCTTTAGATTTATGAAAACTTGCATTATCCATTATTAGAACTATCTTTTCATTTTCAAATCTTTTACTTAATTGTTTTAAATATTCATTAAAACAAACAGTATCTAAATGTGATACATACATTGAAAAATCTTCCCCTGTTTTTATATCTGTTGATTGATATAAATAAAAATATTTATATTTCTGTTGATATGGTATTATCGGTTTTATCCCTTTTGATGTCCATCTCCTCCCTATATCTGTTATTAGTCCAAATCTACTCTCATCATAAAACATTATTTTTGCATCTTTGTTATTTTTTACTATCTTTTTAATTTTATATTTGGTGTCTTTTTTAATAGATAAATAACCTTTATTCTTGTGTATATTCTTACATCTTTCTCTTTTTTTAACAACGATTCCAACTCTTCTATACTCTCTTTGATTAATTTATCATATTTTAGTATTCCCATATTGGTATTATATACAAAATATTAAATTTTTATCAATATGTTTATATATTTTTGAATTGGTATAACTACTTAAGAAGCTTAGTTTTTCTTATCCAAATATTCCAATATCTTTACAATAGCTGTTAAAATAGCAAATATAGTGATTGTTGTAAATATACATTTAGGTAGTTGTTCATTCATACTACCACCAGCTTGAAATATCTTAAATATTAAAACTGCCCATACTCCAAACGATATAAAAAGTGCCACTTTTTTAATTAATTCTAAATTCATTTTAAACCTTTAAATAGTTATCATATTTTACCTAATATTTGATATAATTTTACCAATTTTAAAATAAGAGGCAATATGCAAAGTTTTGAAGATTACTTAATTAGTAATATTCCAAAGGTAGAGACCTTTCATCCACACTATAATAGTGCATTAGAGTATATTGTAAAAAATAGTGGTAAACACTTTAGACCAAAGCTTTTATTAAGTGTAGTAAGTGCTTATGAACCACTACTTATTGAATCTAGCTATAAAGTAGCACTTGCTTTAGAGCTTTTTCATACATACTCTTTAATTCACGATGACCTACCTTGTATGGATAACTCTAACCTTAGAAGAGGTAAAGAGACACTGCATATTATCTATAATGAGGCAACTGCAACATTAATTGGAGATGCATTAAATACCTATGCTTTTGAGCTTATTTCAACATCTGCATTTCGTTCTGATGTTATAGTTGAACTTGTTAAGATTTTGGCAACAAATGGTGGAGTTAGTGGAATGGTATTAGGACAAGCAATAGATTTAGAGTTTGAAAATACTCCATTAACGCTAAAGCAAGTAGAGCATTTACATACAAATAAAACTGCTAAACTTATTGCCTCTTCACTATTAATGGGTGCTGTAATTGTTGGGCTTGAAAAAGATAAAAAGGATAGACTCTACAATTTTGGTTTAGATTTAGGTTTACTATTTCAAGTGCAAGATGATATTATAGATGTAACTTCAACTCAAAGTGAAGCTGGTAAACCAATAGGTAGTGATGAAGATAAAAATAGTTTTATAAATATAATAGGATTAGAGGCATCATTAGAGTATGCAAACTCTTTAGCATCTAAGCTAGAGGAGGAGTTTAAGAGCTTTGATAGTAATCTTCAAACTTCTTTAAAGGAACTTTTAGATAAATATCTCTACAGACATAAAATAAAGGATTAAAATGGCACACGAGTTTTTAAAAAAACAGGCAAATACAATAAGATTTCTTGCAGCAGATATGG
>CAYMGA010000227.1:0-1855 GCA_964389865.1 uncultured Nitratifractor sp. | reverse complement strand
TAGATGCAATTAGAGTCCAAGATTATGATGCTATATATAAATTTTTAGATAAAAATATCTCTAAAAATATCTCTATTGATAATTTGCAAAAATTCTCAAATAACTTTAACTTTAATAGAGATTTTAAGATTAAATTAAAAGATTATGATGATAATAAAATAGAAGGCTTTATAAAAGATTTAAATGAACATAATTTTACAATTAATAGAGTAGAGTATAACAATACATACTATTTTAAAACAATTTCAATTGACAATAAAACTCTAAAGCCAGATAGCTTTAACTTTCCTATAACTTTTTAACTTATAATTAATATTTTTTTTGTAAATAAATGAATAATAATTTTATTCTTTGTTTTTTTTTACAGTAAAAATAAGAATTAAATAATACTTTTATAGATAAAATATTTTTATGAAAAAGATTAAAAATTTTTTTAAAAAATATAAAGTCTATTTAATTGCTATTTTCTTAGTCTTTGTGGTATTGGGTTTACTTACTATTGTATATACAAGTATAAATAAAGATATTAAAAATATAAAAGTAAATGAGTGTAGTGTAAGAGAAGATCCTATAAAATATTATTCTATTGCTATAAAATGTAATCCTAAAAATGTAGATGCATATTATAAATTAAGTAAATATTATATTAAAAATAAAAAATATAATGAAGCAAAAGATATTTTATTAGAAGCTTTAGATAATGGTCTTAAAAGATATAAAATATACTCTCAACTTGCTATTGCTTACTATTATTTAAATGAATATACCCTTGCAAATAAATATTTTAAAAAAGCTTTAGAGAAAGATGATGGCGATTATAAATTTTTCTACTATTTTGCTAAAAATAGTGAAAAAATATATAAATATGAAACAGCTATAAAATATTATAAAAAATCCATTAAATATAGAAAAAATTTCTTTAAAGCTTATTTTGATTTAGCAAAATTGTATAATAATTTAGAGCAATTTAATAAAGCTATATATTGGCTGAAAAGGGTAATTAAAAAAGATTATTATAATGCCTATGCACATATTTTATTAGCAGATACTTATATAAGATTACATTGGTATAAAAGCGCAAAGTGTCAATTGAAAATTGCAAAAAATATAGATTCTGATAGTTTGGATTTACATTTTGAACTTGGAAAATTTTATTACTATACTCATAAATATTGCAGTGCAATAAAAGAGTTAAAAAAAGTTGTAAAACAAGATCCAAACTGCTCTGAAGCAAATATTATACTTGCAGATATTTTTGCACAAGAACCAATTTTAAAAGATGCTGATTGCGTAGAGTCTAAAAGGTGCAAATGCACCTTATAGAACTACTGTTCAACTCTTGCAGTTAAAGTATCACCACTTGCATCAAAGATTACTTTATCGCCATCTTTAACAGTGCCTTCAAGTATCATTTCAGCCAATCTATCTTCGATTAACTCTTGCACAGCTCTTTTTAGAGGTCTTGCACCGTAAACTGGGTCAAATCCCTCTTGCGCAATTATCTCTTTTGCTTTGTCTGTTACAACTATTTCTAAATCTCTCTCTTTTACTTTCTCTTGTAGATTTCTTAAGATTATATCTACAATTTGTTTGATTTGCTCCATTCCTAATGGATTAAAGATTATCAAATCATCAAGTCTGTTAATAAACTCTGGCTTAAAGTAATTTTTAAGCTCATCTTTAACAGCTTTTTCTCTATCTTCTGGATCGCTAAACTCCATAATCTTATCACTTGCAATATTTGAAGTTAAGATTATGATTGTATTTTTAAAATCAACTGTAACACCTTTGTTATCTGTAAGTCTTCCATCATCAAGCACTTGCAATAGTATGTTGAATACATCTGGGTGTGCTT
>CAYMGA010000226.1:0-1879 GCA_964389865.1 uncultured Nitratifractor sp. | reverse complement strand
TAAATTGCTCTTCCCATCTTTTAAATTCACTACTAAAATAGATAATTCTTTGTTTTTTAAACTCTTTTGTAGAGTAGAGTTTTGTATAATTTGTTAAAGAGGTCTCTTTTGCCATCTCTTCTATTATAGCATCACTCTCCTCTTCTGTTTTTGCATGAACCATTGCAAAAAGGTTATATTTCCAATTTGGATAAGTAGGTCTTAAATAGCAGTGACTTACGGCACTAAAAGATGCTAATAGTTTACCCAACTCTTCTGCTCTCTCTTCTGGAGCTTCCCATACACTCATAGCATTTGCATTAAATCCAGCTTTTCTATGATTTAAAATAGTTGCAAAGCGACGCATTATACCTGCTTCTTGCAACTCTTTTGCTCTATTAAAAAGCTCTTGATATGTTATATTTAATCTCTCTACTATATCTTTAAAAGGCTCTATCTTTAGTGGAATATCTTTTTGTAACTCTTTAATAATCTCTATATCTAAGGGTGTTAATTTTATATCTTTAAAATCTCTTTTTTTTAGCTTCTCTTTTTTAGCAACTTTTCCTGTAGTATCCATTTTAACTGAGATTTTAAACATTTTAAGGGTTGGTAGAATAATACTCTCTTGAGCATTAGATTGATTCTTTAAAATATTTACTGTCTCTTCTAAACTTAATTTACTATCAGGAGTAATTGCTAAGGTAAACCATATATTAAACTCATGTTCTCTTAAATAATTATGGCTAACTCCAGGGTGAGCATTTATGGCTTTTACGGCTACTTCAATATCTTTAGGTTTTACCTTAAATGCCACTAAAGAGCTTTTATATCCTAATCTTTTAGTATCAAAAATAGCTGAAGTTTGACGAATTATATTTGCTTTTTTTAACTCTTTTATTCGTAAAATAAGCTCATCTTCATCTATATTAAACTCTTTAGAAAGAGTTAAAAAAGGTCTCTGATTTAATGGAAAAGCCGTTTGCATTTTATACAAAATTTCATTATTTAAATCTGACATAAATAGCCTTTTTTATTTATTGTATCATCTTTTAAATATTAACTTATTGACAAATATCAAAATAAATTAAACTCTTTTTGGGTAAATTATAAAATTAATAAGGAGTTTTTATGGCATATTTCCCAATGTTTTATAATTTAGAAAATAGAAAAATATTAGTAATAGGTGGTGGCAAAATTGCTACCCAGAAGTTAGAAAAGTTGGTGCAATTTACAAAAGAGATAACAGTTATTGCAAAAGAGGTCTCTAAAGAGGTTTATGATTTAATTAAAATACACTGTTTAACACTTTATAAAAGAGCCTATAGAGTTGATGATATTGAAGGGTTTGATATTGTTATTGTTGCTACAGATAATATTGCAATGCAAGAGAGTATATTTAAAGAGAGTAGAGGTAAAAATATTTTAATAAATGCTGTAGATAATATTAATTATTGTGATTTTATATTTCCATCATTCATAAAAAGGGGTGATTTAACTGTAGCTTTCTCTACAAGTGGAGTATCTCCAGCATTTGCAAAACAATATAGAAAAAAAATAGAAGAGTCACTTCCAAAAGATGTAGATATTTTTTTACAAAAATTAAAAAAAATAAGAGCTAATATGCCAAAAGGTAAAGATAGAATGGAGTATTTAGAGAAATTAGTAGAGGATTATTTCAGAGAAAATTAATTATTTTGATAATTTGCAACTTTTTTACTACAATTTAAGCGTATAATCTTTCTATAAAATACTAAAATAAGGAGTTAGTATGTGGAAAAAGATTTTAGGTGGATTTGTAGTATTTGTTTTAGTGGTAGTTTCATTAGCAATGTGGGCAACATCTGGTATGAGTGATGTGGCTAATGAGTTTTTTATAGATATTAAAAATAAACATTAT
>CAYMGA010000225.1:0-1887 GCA_964389865.1 uncultured Nitratifractor sp. | reverse complement strand
TATACTCTTTTTTTGCAATATGTGCTAAAGCCAAAGATGTGGCAGCTTCTTTTATAATATCTCTATTTTCTCTATCCTTTAAATCTACATATTGCTCACCTGCCCTATCTAAATCTCCTACTTTTATATATTTATTTAACTTTTTATATTGAGATGTATTCAAACTATCATTAGTATCAGTTTTAATAGCATTATTATTTGCACAACCAATTAAAATCCAAATTATAGAATTAATTAGTAAAAAATTACCTATTTTTAACATAAAATATCCTTTATTTTATAAATTTTAATACAATTATAACTAAATATTGAAAAAAATGACTTTCAAATAGACATATAAAGCTATATATTACTATTATGTATGGTATAATTGATAATCATAAATCCATACTATGGATATTTTAAGGAGTCAAAATGAAGACTATGTATTATACTTTACTAAAGGGGTTATTATGAATTTAAAAATTTATATAATATTATTATTAATACTTCAAGGAGTTATCAAAGCTGAAACTATTTATACGGATAATGGTGCAAATTTTGGAATAATAAATCCATTAGAAACTAGAAATTTAAGAGGAAACTTTGCTATTGCAGGTAATACTGTAATGTGTTTAACTAACAAAACCTCTGGATTTGGTGGTTCGTGTATTGATTCAAGTGCTTCAACGCTTACAAGCAATATGAGAGTTAGTAGGTATATCGATATAGACAATAATCCTAGAACTTGGAACTCATCTTCTTCATATATTGTGCTTCCTAATAGTTACGAAAATGAAAGTAATGGTAAATCTATAGCTTGGGCTGGATTATTTTGGCTAGGTAGAATTACTACTTCTGATCTTCCACTTCGTTATCCTGTCCTTAATAAAGGAAATACTATTACATATGTAAATAGACAAAATAGTGATACGATAATTAATTTACAAAATACTACAGCAGATCATATTCTACTAAAAATAAATAATGGTAATTATATTAATGTTGATGCAAATAGAACAATCGGTTCAGGTAGCACAACAAATAGTAAGGGTATCTCTTATTCATCATATGCAGATGTAACTAAAATTTTACAAAATGCAAAATTAAAAAAAGGAAAAAATACTTTTACAGTAGCTAATCTTTTAACATGTGAAGGAAGAGAAAGATCCCCAGGAGTTTATGGAGGGTGGTCTCTTGTTGTAATATATAAAGAAGATTTAACTGGATTAGTTAGAAATGTATCATCATTTTATGGTTTTACAACTATTGGCGCTAATACGCAAATATCTATTTCTGGTTTAAGATTACCTAAATATGGTAATGTATCTTCAAAAGCAGCACTATTTTCTGGAGAAGGAGAGTATCGGTATGGTAGAGGTACTGTTTATCCTAATGATTATGATTGGATTAAAATAAGTGATACTAATAATTCAAATTATAAATACATGCCAGATTCAAATGGAAATCCACTTCCTGTAGGAACAATGGTAGGAAATAGAGATAATATATTTGATGCGCATTTAAGTGGAGTAAGAAGAGATAATATAAGTGGTAAATTTAATGATTTACAAGTTAATAACGATGGTGTAGATGTAGATATATTTGATCTATCTAATGTTATGAAAAATTATAGAGATCAGAATCCATTAATAGATACTGTCTATTTAAAAATGGCTAGTAATGATGATTATATTACTCCCACTATGATTACTTTTGCTACTCAATTATATATTCCAAAAGTTTGCTATGATTACTCTGTAAAAATAGGAGATTATATAACTGTTCCAAAAAATGAATTAGATGAAAGAAATATAACTGTAAGTAGAATATCTGATAAACCACTACAATTAAAGCTACTAATTAGAAGTAAAGAGGCAGATTTTGATCTACTAGAAAGCTCTTTAT
>CAYMGA010000224.1:0-1921 GCA_964389865.1 uncultured Nitratifractor sp. | reverse complement strand
TAGCAATGGTAGAAAAAAACCTAAAAAAAGAGAGTGCTATGATAGCTAAAAAACAAGCAAAAATGGCAAAGATGGGTAAAATGATTCTTGCTAAAAAGTGTAAAGCAATCAATAAAAAGTTTGATAGCGTTGCTGATGCAAAAGCTTATGTAAAAGATAACAATCTATGCCAAAATATAAATGGCAAAGAGCTTCAAGCTATTGGACTTTATTTGGTTAAAGGTGTTAAGTAGCAATAATATCAAGGAGTATAGGGGTAGAGAAGAAAAGGTGTATAGAGAGTAATATTATATTGTCGATTTATTATCTCTACACTTATCCCCCTTTATATAATATTCGATTTTAATTTTATGTTACTACTTACTATAAATCTTTATATCCATCCCAAGTATCTTCCCACTTTCCACTAAAGCCATATTTCCACCAACCGTTAAATTTATTTCTTTTAAAATCAAAGATAAACTGAAATGTCCCTGCATCTTTTGGAGGACTATATGTTGGTGATTCACTCCATGTTCCTGTTAAAATTTTCCCTTGTAAATTACCAACAATTTTGCCTTTATCATGTGTATAGCTTCCCCAAACATTACTACCTTTTTGTTTAAGAATCATTTTTCCAAAACTTGTTTGCCAAACTCCGGCAATTGATGGGATATTAGCACTCACTCCAAATGGATTATCTGGTAGTGATGAATCATGTTTTAAAAAATACCAAATTGAACTTTTTGAATTGCTATTTTTATATAACTTTACAAATAGATGCTCTTTTTTGTTATAACCTATATCTATATATCCCTTTGAAACCATAGAATAATTTTTAATAAAAGAGCAGTTACTATATAATTTTATTTTGGCAACCCCTTTTACTTGTGGAATTTTATTAGTTAAATGTCCATTAAATTTAACTTCTCCACTTAGCCAAAGAGGTTGACCTTTTTTGCATTGACTTCCTTTTATTAACATAATACCATTTACATTTTTGTTGAGTATATTAAACATCAACTTTGCTTCTCGCTTATGGTTACTTTCATATCCATAGTATATATATTTATAACTATTTATTGCCATTAAATATAGTGGGAATATAGTAACAAATATTAGTAACTTTCTCATACAAAACCTCCTTTTTATCCCAAATTATTCAATATAATTGCCAAAATTAGTGACAGTGCTTGTGTTGTGGCTGTTTGCAAAAAATTTGAGCTTAACCCAAAGGTTAGGCGATGATTTTTTATAAACATCCATGGCACAATGACTATTGCTAGTTTGGTGATTTCTATTACATAATTTAAGTTTATAATATAATAACACAAAAAAGTTGTATATTTGTCACAATTTTTTTATAAAATATATAAAAAATAAAGGCTAATTATGAAAAAAATCAAAATTAATTTCTTGATAGTTTTAGTTATTTCTTTACTCTATGGTAAAGAATTTCTACTAAATGATAAAGATATTTTAAAAGTAAAGATAGGAGATAAGTTAATTTTAACTTATACCTATAAAGATGGATTAAATAAAAATACCAATTGGGTTACTTGTAATGCTATAAATGATAAATTAAAACTTATTAACAAAAATGGTTCCATAGTAAAAGGATTTAAATACACTTTTAAAGCTGTAAAAAGTGGATATAGTTCGATTATATTAACTATATCTAAAGTTGGTAAAGGTAAAAATAAAATAGAAAAAAGAGAGTATTCAATTGTTATAGCAAGTAATTAAAAGATATTGTTAAGTCATAAAATTAGAAAGTTTAAAGTAAATTTTTACTTTAGACTTTCAAGCTCACCCTTGACTTTCTCTAACTTCTCTTTTGCATCATCAAGGGCTTTTTGGTTTTGTTCTACTACCTCTTTTGGTGCGTTGGCTACGAAGTTTTTGTTATTTAGCATTCCACTAAGTTTGCCAATCTCTTTTT
>CAYMGA010000223.1:0-1947 GCA_964389865.1 uncultured Nitratifractor sp. | reverse complement strand
AAGAAAAAGGGTAAAAAGATATATATTAGTCCTTTCAAAGCTTTAGAAGACACCATTATGTCAGCAGGTCGTAATAAAGTTATTACTAAAGATGATATAAACACGATACTTCAGGAGGCTAAAGAATTAGATATAGAAGAAGATAGAGCCAAAGAGTGCATTAACAGTGCTATTAAAAAATATGGGTGGGCACAGGAAGAGAAACCAAAAGGTTTAATCAATATTATTGGTAAAACCTTTATTAGCATAATCATAAAACTTTTTAGCTACTTTCTCCAATTTGTTTTATTGATTTTTGGTCTAACTTTTGTAGCCTTTATAATAAGTCTTCTTTTAGATTTATATCACAAAATAATGGGATAATAGAGTGTATATAAATATTTAATCTTTACACTCTTGTGAAAAGTTTTTCTCTTGGAAATTTAAACTTATTTGAAGAGAAACAAGAAAATCCTTCCCTTTCTCCCCCACCTCAAAAAAAATCAACCTTTTATTCTTCATCAGAAATAAATGCACCAATACCAGCAAATAAACCAAATAATACCATTAATATTCCAAATAAAAGTGCTGATAAACTAAACTCTTTATCAGCAGGGGTAGAGTCCAAGTCAAGAACAATTAAATTATGTTTTAAATTAAAAGATTTGAATAAATCTTTAGTGCTATCTTCTATTTCATCAAGTCCAACTAATGCAGTTCCTTTTAAAGTGGTTCTATTTATATCAATAAGGGCATCAGGAGGATTGTTATCAATAACCATAACACTTATCTTCTCTTTTTTATCTCCATTCGCTATTTTCCTTGCCTTATCAATAGAACAAACAGGGTAAATTATTCGATCAATTTCGTTTGTTTCTTTATTATAGACTTTGACATAATCTCCCGTAGCTATAGCATCGTTTATTTGTATATATCTACTCGTACCTATACCATTATTTTCAATGTCTTTTATATTATAAACTGTTAGGTTATTGTCTTTGGATATACGATAATTATCATATTGTGTGCTTATTATCGTTACCCCAATACCTATAAGTAGTATTGCACCCCATAGCCCATTAATCACTTTTAAAAATGAACGCATTTGTATCTCCTCACATAAACAACTAAAAATTAAACTAAACTTTAATGAGTATAGAGGAAAAGGTGTAAACAAAAAATACATTTTTCAATACCTCTTTGTTAGGTTTCACCTTTTACAGATTAAACTCATAAAAAATACCCTTAAATAGAATTTTAGCATATAAATATAAAACTATTCAAAAACTTTAAATAACCTATTCCAATAAACAAAATTTCTAACCTGCTTCTTTGGTATTAAAATAATATTTTGATATAATAAGTCAATTAATATAATAAAGGGTATTTTTATGTCTAATAAAAAGTATATAAATGCCTTTCCAATTAAAACTAAGATACTGCACTATGAAATACTAAAAGTTTTAGGAGAGGGTGGTTTTGGTATAGCATACAAGGCTTTAAATACAAAGTTAGATAAAGTTGTAGCTATTAAAGAGTATATGCCAAAAGATATTGCATCAAGAGATAGTAACAGTAAAACAATATCGTGTAATACAGATGACAAAAGCTTATTTCAATGGGGTTTGCAAAGATTTTTAGATGAGGCAAAGATTTTAGCAAAGTTTGACCATATTTCTATTGTAAAGATACATGATTTTTTTGAAGCTAACAATACTGCATACTTTGTAATGGATTATTATGAAGGTGAAACATTAGATAATTATTTAAATAGACATCCAAATAAACACTATACACAAGATGAAATATTATCTGTATTAATGCCAATATTAGAGGGGTTAAAAGCTGTTCACTCTAAAGGCTTTTTACACAGAGATATAGCTCCTGATAATATCTTTTTAAGAGTTGATAAGCCACCTGTATTAATAGACTTTGGTGCATCAAGAAATGCAATAGGACAAAAGAGTA
>CAYMGA010000222.1:0-1947 GCA_964389865.1 uncultured Nitratifractor sp. | reverse complement strand
TTGTTGCATAGTTCAATAAATAATATAATTATTTATTGGACATTATAAAACTATCTACTTCTAACACACCTTACATTAAGTTGATCATATTTACTCATATTCCAATGAAACTTTCCTGTGCTAAATGATAATCCATAAGCAGTTGAAAATCCACTTGATGTAGAAGTCCAATACCAATTATTACTAACATTTGCAAAACCATTTACGATAGCAGGATCTATTTTATTTAAATTAACTATACTATTTAGTTCACGAATATTCGGAAGCCTCCAGTCATCATAACCATCCAACTTTAAGTCTTCACAATATTCTATTGCTTCTTTCCAACGAAATCCTTTGTTTATTGTATCACTATTATCCTGCCACTGTAGATTTGTATTTGTATCAATGACTGTATTTCCATTTTTTACATAATTAGCACTCAATAAAATAGGTAAAAGGCTAATAACAATTAACAAATAACTCTTTTTCATGTAATCCTCCTACTGTTAATTTCTATCTCTTACACAAGTAACATAATTTTTATAACCTTTATAATCTCGATCTATATAAATATTGCCATAAATGAAAGATAAATACCAAGCTCTATCTTTTTTCCCCATATATTCGTTAGAAGACCAATAATAAAGTTTAATATTTTTAAAATATTCACTATTTATTCCTTCAGAGCTATTGCCATAGTCAACAATACTTTCAAGTTCTTTTATTGTTGGTAATCTCCAGTTTCCTCCAGCAAAGTCTAAATTGCTACAATAGCTTTTCGCATCTTCCCATGTTTTAGGTTCATTTTTTGCATTCTCATTATCTAACCATTGTAATCCAGTAATATTGTCTGTTACAATATCTTTACTATCATCTCTTGTGTAATTTGGTTCTACACCTAAATTTAAAATTGTTGCATACCACCCATCTTCATGTAGTGCATTTGGATTATTACATTCTATAGTAAGGTTAGAATGATTTTTATTATGGCACACTTTATAAGATGTTCTTTTGACATAACTTCCATTTTTTAAAGTATTAATAGTTATTGGTTTTGATAAAATATCATCAAGTTTTCCTGTAATATTAGATGTTCCGATTTTTAAAGTTTTAAAAAAAGTTATATTTTTATCTTTAACTTTATCTCTTTTAATTGCTGTATTATCTGACAACTGCCAATATATATCATCTGAATTTACAAATCTTTTTGAACCATCTTCAAATATAAATTCTGTTTTCACGGTATTTTGATTTTTTATATCACTTGGTAAATTTTTATTATATAGAAAAATTTTATTTCCAACTTTAATGTTTGTATTTTTTACAAATAATTTTATAGAAATTAAGTTGTTCATTTTTATAACTGTTGGCTTAAAATCAGCTTTTGTTATTTTTCCTGATTTATCTTTTAGAGCTATAGTAAAAGTTTTATTCCCATCCTCTCCACTTGTATCTAATGGAACATTAGCTATAGCTTTATGATTATAAGTATTATCGCTATTTTCTTTTAATTCAATTCCTGTATCTACACCATTTACAATTACTTCATTACCTATTTCTTCACCCAATACTTTTACTGTAACTTTATCTTTTGTTGTATATTTTGGTACATCATATATATCAGGCTTTAATGGTGGTAAATGAATAGTCGAAGATTTTAATTTTTGACCATCTACATATATAGTTAAAAAATAATCTCCAGAATTTAAAGGTTTAGGTTTATATGAATTTTCTGTATTATTTAATTGGCTTCTATTGTATGACATATCAATATATTTACTAGAATTATATTCATCTTCACAATGCAAATTAGATAATTTAGAATTTTCTTTATTACCCAAATAACATTCTATATTAGATGCTTTTTTATCTACTTGAAAATGTAAAATACTCTTATTATAATCATATTCTACTTTTCCATTATATTTGTTGAATTCTAAATTACTTTTTGACGAAAAGACATTA
>CAYMGA010000221.1:0-1962 GCA_964389865.1 uncultured Nitratifractor sp. | reverse complement strand
AAGCTGCAGAGTGCGATTTGTTAAAACCATATCCGGCAAATTTAACAATTAAATCGAAAAGTTCAATGGCTTTTGCTCTATCAAAACCTTTTTTTGCTGCACCATCTGCAAATTCGCTTTGTAGTTTATCCATCTCTTCTTTAATTTTTTTACCCATCGCACGACGAACTAAATCGGCACCACCAAGGGAGAAACCACCAATAGTTTGAACAATTTGCATAACCTGTTCTTGATAAACAATAACACCATAAGTTGGTTTCAAAATTGGTTCTAACTCTGGGAACATATAGGTAATTTGGGCTCTTCCGTGTTTTCTTTCGACAAAGTCATTAAGCATACCAGACTCCATAGGTCCTGGTCGATAAAGAGCTAGCATCGCAATTATATCTTCGAAACCACTTGGCTTTAATCTTTTAGCTAAATCTTGCATACCAGTAGATTCTATCTGAAATAGTCCCAAAGTATGCCCAGTAGAGATATATTCATAAACTTTTGGGTCTTGAATATTTACTTTTAAAAAGTCGATATCTATGTTGTGTCTCTCTTTTACCAGCTTTAGTGCTTCGTCAACAACAGTTAGTGTTTTTAAGCCTAAGAAGTCAAACTTAATTAAATCGACATCTTCTACAAATTTTCCATTATATTGTGTTGCTAGTGTATCTTGACCACTTGGTTTAAATAGTGGAGTTTTGTGCCACAGCTCTTCGTTGCTAATAACAACACCAGCTGCATGCGTTCCTGCATTTCTATTAAGCCCCTCTAATGCTTTTGAAAACTTCCATACTTTAGCTGCTAGCGGGTCAGACTCTACAAGTTCTTTAATTTTTGGCTCTTGTTGCCAAGCACCACCTTTGTCATCTTCTTTATCTGGGTTTGGCTCTCTATCTAATTTTATTCCTATTTCATCGGGAATTAGTTTAGCAAAGGCATCAGCTTTTGCATATGGCATATCTAAAACTCTGGCAACATCTCTAATTACACCTTTTGCTAAAAGTTTACCAAATGTAATAATTTGTGCAACATTGTAGCGACCATATTTTTCTACAACATAATCTATAACCTCTTGTCTTCTTGATTGGCAAAAGTCCATATCGATATCGGGCATACTAACACGCTCTGGGTTCAAAAAACGCTCGAAAAGTAATCCATAAGGCATTGGGTCGATATCGGTAATCTCTAGCGAATAAGCAACTAAACTACCAGCAGCCGAGCCACGCCCAGGACCTACTGGAATATCCATTGATTTAGCTTCGCGCACAAAATCCCAAACTATAAGCATATATCCAGGGAATTTCATAGAATTTATAATATCTATTTCGGTTTGCAGTCTATCGATATACTCTTGATGCTTCTCTTTAGGGACATGCTCTAGCCTTCTTTTTAGCCCCTCTCTAGACTCATATTCAAATAGAACAATATCGTTTTTAAGTGAGTACTCTTTTTCTGGTTCGGGTAGCTCTAAACCTCTTTTTTTAGCCCAATCTCTTGTAAATTTAAAATTTGGAGGGGTAGGGTTACCAAGTTTTATCTCTAAATTACACTTTTCTACAATCTCTTGAGTATTACTTACAGCTTCTGGAATATCTGCATAGAGTTTTGCAATCTCTTGTGGTGATTTTACATAAAACTCGTGTACGCTATGTCTAAGTCTATTTGGGTCGTCATATAGTTTGTTCATTGCAATACACATAAAGGCTTCGTGTGCTTCAGCATCTTCTGCATAAGTGTAGTGTGTGTCATTGGTTGCAATAATTTTAATATTAGTCTCTTTGGCTATTTTTATTATGTCATTATCTATTTTTAATTGGTCGCCGATGCCGTGTCGCATAATCTCTAAATAGAAATCATCACCGAAAATATCTTTATATTCTAATGCTATCTCTTTAGCCTTTTCGTAGCCTTTTGCCCCAAGTTTTAAGTTTCTTTCACTTAAATTTAAGTGCCAATTAACTTCGCCTTGCA
>CAYMGA010000220.1:0-1968 GCA_964389865.1 uncultured Nitratifractor sp. | reverse complement strand
TCATTTAGAAATATAATGATGAGTCTATCGGCAATTGTTGTAATTTCTTATGGATTTTATACCATTTATAGAGGATATGACTTTATTAAGCATCCTAATAAGAGCTTATTAAATTGTTGTGAAGTAGAAGGGGTTGATGATAATGTAACTAAAGTTAAAGGGGTAAAAGAGTTTAATTATAGCACTATTAAAAAATAGTGCTATAAATTATATATTAATAGTTTCTAAATACAAACTCGTGCATTTTACCACACTCTCTATAGTAATCTAATACTTGATCTACATAGTTATCACAAAATACAACTTTTAAGTCATAATATCTATTACAATTTGATGTGTGAAAAACCTTTCCATATCCTGGTGGTAAAGTCGCATCTCCTAATCTATCTGAACCCCAATTATTAGATGAAGATGGGTTACTATATATAGCACAAATATCTGAATCTGATTGGCTAGAGTTGATAACTTTTAAATAAGATTTATCAGCTGGGACATATGTTCCACCATTGCCTCCAGTGCCAGTGCCACTTCCACCTCCTCCACAAGCTGTTATTAATAAAGATGCTGCCAAAACTACTAAACTTTTTATTACATTTTTCATTTTATTCTCCTTTCTATTCTAAAAAGATTAATTAATCGTTACCAATATCATTTAGAATTTTGGCATTTTTAATTTCATACTCTAACTCTTCTTTTGTAAATTTTTGTTGAGTAACAATTTTTTTTCTCATCTCTTTAGATGGTTTTGGCATATTGTCATGCTCTTTTACAATTAAAGCTTTTTGTTCTAACATTGATGCTACTAACACACCAATTAAAATAAGTGCAAATGCAAAATATTTCATTTTGGACTCCTCTCTAATAAAAATTAAATAACAGATATAATCTGCACCTCTTCCTTTCAATTTAACTCTTTTTACATGATAATTGTAACATTAAATTGTGGCAAAATTGCGATAATTATATAATTTATTAAAAAAAAATGAAAAATATGTAATTGTTACTACTTTACCTCTTTTTTGTGTTAAAATTATAAAAAAGGAGGTTATTTATGAAAAAGTTATTTATTTCACTTGCTCTATTGGGTTTACTATATGGTGTAGAGGCATCGGAAGTAAATGGTATAGATTTAAGTAAAAGTTATCATGTTGCTACAGTAATGAGTTATGAAGTATATGATGTTGGGTATCGTAAGCCAACATATTATAAGCCAACATATTATAAAAAGGTTCACTACTATAAAAAGCCAATTTATGTATATAAGAAAAAAAGATATAAAAACTCTTATAAAAAGAGATATAAAGTTCCAAAATTAAGAGCTACTGCACCAATTTTAAATAATGCAATGAAAATTCAACTTGCATTAAAAAAATTGGGTTTTTATAAAGGAAATATTGATGGGAATCTATACTCTTATGAGACAAAAAGAGCTATAAAAAAGATGCATAAAGAGTATGGTAAGAGGGCAACTACTTATTTAAACCCAAAAGAGAAGGATAACTTAATATATTTAGGAACTCTTTTTAATTTGAATAAAGTTTTAATGTTAAAAGGTTCTGATGAAGTTTCTCACTATAAAAGAATCCAAGCAGCTTTAAAAATAGAAGGATTTTATCATAATAAAATAGATGGAATATCTGGAACTAATACACGAAGAGCAATATATAGTTATAAAGATGCTAAAGGTTTAGTACCAAGTTATAATTTATCTTTTCAAGAAGAGAGTAATTTATTAAATAGTGCAAAAGCTATAAACGATAAAAATATAGAAGAGACAATATCTACATTAAGCTCATCTAACAGTGATGAGATAGAGTAAATTAGACAAAACTACACACTCTAAATTAAATAGGATATTTTGACTCCTATTTAATTTTTAAACTTTCAATTTTTATGATATGATATATGAAAAATATATTTAGGAGACAATATGAGTAAAGAAATTTATATGCCAAACCCTGAGTTTAG
>CAYMGA010000219.1:0-1974 GCA_964389865.1 uncultured Nitratifractor sp. | reverse complement strand
CAAACTCCAATTTGCAGTGAGAACACTCTACTTTTGCCAAGAGACGACCTTTTTTATAAATTAATAATAGATTTTATCTAAAAAGTGCAAAAAAATTAGTATAATTTCATAATTTTTTAATCGTAAGGTTATATTCTTGAGAGAAAACGAAATATCAAACATAGCAACTCTTCCAACTAAATATGGCGAATTTAAGATTCAAGCCTTTAAAGATGGCGACAAAGAGCATTTAGCAATTATAAAAGAACCTCTAGGCGAAATTCCTATAGTTCGTGTACATTCAGAGTGCCTAACAGGTGATACTTTAGGCTCTAAAAAGTGCGATTGTGGAGAGCAGTTAGATTATGCACTAAAGACAATTGCAAAAGAGGGTGGCTTAGTAATTTACCATCGCCAAGAGGGGCGAAATATTGGGCTTTTTAATAAAGTAAATGCTTATGCTCTGCAAGATAAAGGTTTTGATACAATCGAAGCAAACCATCAACTTGGCTTTAAAGCCGATGAGCGAACTTACGATGTAGTAGTAAAAATTTTAAAGCACTTAGGCATAAAAAAGTTAAAACTATTAACAAACAACCCAAAAAAGCTAGAGTCTTTACAAGATTTCGAAATAGTAGAGCGCCTACCAATACAAATAGAGCCAAATAGTTGCAATAAAGATTACTTAAAAGTTAAAAAAGAGCAGTTAGGACATATGCTGTGATAGAGTTATTAAAAAATACTCTAAAAAGAGAGAATATTAATTTAAGTCAAGAAAAAATAGAGCAACTCAACCTATTTTCAAATAAACTAAAGTGGTATAACAAGACTCATAATATTACTGGTGCAAAAGATGATAGTTCAATAGTTAGTAATATAATAGACTCTCTTGCTCCAATAAAGTTTATAAGCAAACCAAACTCTCTTTTAGATGTTGGCACAGGTGCTGGTTTCCCTGGGCTTATTTTAGCAATTATCTATAGTGATATAGAGGTAACTTTAGCAGAACCAATAAATAAAAGAGCATCCTTTTTAAGACTTTGTGCTTATGAACTTGGTTTAAGTGAGGTTAATATATTTAAAGATAGAGTAGAAAAGTTAAAACATAATCCCTTTGCATTAATAACATCAAGAGCAGTAACAAATACGAAACTACTTTTAGATTTAACAAAAGATGTTTCAAATATAGATACTAATTATCTATTTTTTAAAGGAGAAAGGGTATTTAGTGAAATAGAAGAGTTAAATAATCAGTATAAATATGATATTATTAAAAGTAATAAACGCAACTATTTGTGGATAAAAGGTCTTAAGTAATGTTTTTAAAAATAGTTTTATTATTAATTATAATATACTTTTTATATAGGTTTTTTGGTGGTAGTTTTTCTTTGCCTAAGCCAAAAACTAAAGAAAAAGATGAAGTAGAGCAAAATACACTTGTAGAGTGTGCTTCTTGTTCTGTATATATTACCAAAAAAGAGGCAATAAAAAAGGGCAATAAATACTATTGTAATGAGTGTGCTTAATGTTAATTTTTAATCATAAAGATATAGAGTCTAAAGATTTTATTATTGTTAATTCAATAGAAGATATAGATAAAACACTTAATATCTCAATACCTTTAATTAAAGAGTTTGATACTAATATAGAGTTGGTAAAATATTGTAAAAAATGTAATATAGAGTATGCAATAGAAGCAAAATCTATAAAAGATGCAATTTTTGCTAATGTTTTAAATTGTAGTTTTATAGTTGCTAAGTTAGAGTTAGCTAAAATTTTACAAACAATAGCAACCGAATATCTCTTTGATAGCAAAATTTTAACACCAGTTAATAGTGATAAAGAGTTAGAAGAGGTGGCTTTAAGCTTTATAGATGGAGTAATTTACAATTTTAATACAAAGGATTATAATGACAATTAAAACAGCTTTTCTATTTCCAGGGCAGGGCTCTCAGAGCATTGGTATGGGCGAAGATTTATACAACAACTCTAGCG
>CAYMGA010000218.1:0-1986 GCA_964389865.1 uncultured Nitratifractor sp. | reverse complement strand
TATTCAAAAAGTTGGTAGCATTAATAACAGATCTGCTGTATTATCAATTGGTAGTAGATTTAAATTTAGACTTAATGATAGATCATCATTTAACGGTTATGCAAGTATTGGCTATGACTTCTTGGCAAAAGCACAAAGATACAGCACTACTTATGTAAGTTCTGGTCAGAATGCAATTTTAACAACTGCTAAACCTAAGAAGTTTGAGTATAACTTAGGATTATTCTATCAAACAACATTCAAAAGTGGAACAGAGTTTAAAATTGGTGTTGACTTCAAAGGTAGAAATGGTTATAAAAGTGCAGTTGGAAGTGCAAGAATTTATATACCATTTAATTAATTTTGGTGGGACTTCCCGCCAAATTTATTTATAAAATTCTTTTAAATAAAGAGTTTTATAAATAAATTAGTGAGGTGGATATGAAAAAGTTTATAATAGTTTTAATAGCTGTTGTAGCTATAATTTTTGCAATATTTTATTTTTCTACAAAACCACTTGTCACAACGGCTGAAGGTTTTTTAAAAGCTGTTAATGATAATAATTTAACAAAAGCAGAGAGTTTTCTAACAACAGGCTTTAAAAAGAGTATTAATGGTGCTCAATTATCTAACTATTTAGTAACATACGATATTTATGGATATAAAGATATAGATTTTGGATTAAATAGAAGAATTAACTTTAAAGGCAATAGTGCAACCCTAAAGGGAACAATAACAGATAAAAATGGTCAAAAAGCTCCTATAATATTTACCTTTAAAAAAGATAAGGGGCAATGGAAGATTGCAGGTATTCAAAAAGTTTTAACAAAACAGGAAAAAGAGAGATTAATAAAAAAAGCTAAAGCTATAGAAGCTTATACAAAATTATCAAGATTAACAATGCATATTTTGGCAGTGGCATCAAAAGATAATAATTTTAAGATTTTATATAACTATATTTCAAAAAAATGGCAAAAAGAGATTAGTGTAGAGGATTTACAAAAAAATTATGGAGTATTTTATAAAAATAAAATTAATCTACTTATTTTGGATAAAATTAAACCAACTTTAACAACTATAAACATTAATAAAAAAGGTATATTAACATTAAAAGGTTATTATATAGTAGGAAAAAATAGAGTATTGTTTGACCAAAAATATATTATAGAAGATAAAAAGTGGAAATTGGTTGCATTAAGTGTTGAGATACATTAACTATTTTTAGTTTGTGAGGCAATAACCTCACTAAATTATGCTAAATTAGGGATATTTGTTAAGCTAATTAAGTGTGCTGTAATTGGCATATAGTAGTTTTTTTCACATAATTTATTTCTATTTTTTTTGCTAATTTTATTTAGTTTCTCTTCATTAATAACCCAAAAGCCATTAATACTTATATCTTTTCCTTCTGCATTTTTACCATTGATTGCAGACTCTTCAAGCAGTTTCATCTCTTCAAGTGTTTCGATAAACTCTTTTGTTGCATTTGAAGATTTTTGAACATCATTTAAAAAGTTTAATACTCTTTTTACAAATTCTGACGGCTCACCATCCTCTTCAAAAAAGTATCTATCACCAGCATCTTTTTTATCAATTTTTTGTTCAGCATCAAAACCTAAAAGAAGTTCATCACCATTTTTTACATATATAAAAGGGTATCTTCTAATATAAGCTGGTATATAACAATTCTCTTTCCATGTGCCATCTTCATTTACAAATTTATTACTATTTTCTAATCCTAAAAGAGCAAGAGCAAACCATCCCTCCTCTTCATTCTTTGCAAAAACAATAGGCATAGTTTTACATGCTTGATAAAACTCTTCTATTGTTAGCATAGAAGCTGTTAACTCTTTTGCATGACTATAACCTTCTATATTTTTTACACCTTTATCTTTGTGCTCATTTTTTAGGATTACCTCAATATTTTTATACATATTCATCACTGCTCCTTTATTTTATTAATATAAAATTATATTGTTAATCAACTTAAAAACTTAAGAATAGATA
>CAYMGA010000217.1:0-1989 GCA_964389865.1 uncultured Nitratifractor sp. | reverse complement strand
GCACCATATAGGTCTTTTAAAACTTTTAGCAAATTAAAGTCCACCTAAGGCTTTTTTAACACTATCTTCTGCCATATCTATGCTCCACTCTGGCTCCCAAACAATATTTACCTCTACATCCTTAACCCCATCTAATCTTTTTGGAGCATCCTCTACCCATTGTTGAATCATTTGATGCAAAGGACAAGCTTTTGTTGATAGTGTCATTGTAATTTTTACATTACAATTTTTGTCTATTTCTACATCGTAAATTAAGCCCATCTCTACTAAGTTAAAACCAACTTCTGGGTCTATAATCTCTCGTAATTTATCATAAATTTGCTCTTTAGTTACACTGCACATAATTAATCCTCTGGTTTAAATTTTAATACATATATTACTGTTTTTAACATAAATAATGCACCAAATATCAATAAAGATACACCACCTTTAAATATTGTGTTGCTACTTAACAATAATCCAAAGCTTCCACAAAATAATCCAGCTAAACTTAACCAAAATGATATATCTATATCTTTATTTGGTAACATCTCATGTAACATTGGCACCTTTTTCTTACCAACAAGTGGACTAAATCTCTCGAACCATACCAAAAAAGGTATAATTTTAATTAAATGCCCGTTAATTACAAAAACAAAAAAGCCTATTAAAAATATCCAAATTGCAACTTTTAGAGCAATTTCAGAATTTAATAAAACCCAAAAAATAGCAAACATTGTTGCAACAGCTAAAGAGATAAATGCAGTATATATATGCATATACCAAATATCGTTTATCTTTCTTGCTCTAATTTTATATAGTGTAATTAATTGCCTTAAATATAATCCAATACCACCGGCCATAGCAATTATTGTAAAAGTTGCTAAAAGGTTTAAATTAAATAACTTAAATAGCGAAAATAGTACTACAGAAATAGTTATTATTTTAAATGCTAACTCTACATCTTTATCGCTATATCCATGTGCTAAGCCAAACATTGGTAAAAGTATCATGCTCATTCCAATTACTGTTATTGTTACATATCCAATAAGAACCAAAACTATATGTATTGGTAAAAATTTGTTAAAGTTAATATTTAAACCAAAAGATAGAGATAATGCCATTAATAATCCAATTGCAATTGCAAGAGTTAAAAAGATATTACCTGCCTTTACGCTTCTTGCCGTTAAGGTTTTTGTATCTGTTTTTGCTAAAGTTTTAAAGGTTTCGTAAAGAAATAGCCCCATGGATATAAAAACAAGAACCCCACCAATAGGTAATAGAGACATTTTAAACCAAAAGCCTAAAACCATTACTATTGAGCCAATAGATAGAGTATAAAATATCGGTTTATATAAATCTACTTTATAATGACCAATCTCTAAAGCTACTGGAACAAGTTGAGCCATTGCACCAAAAATTGTCATCATAACAAAACTTAACAAAAATAGATGTGCCCATCCAACAATTTTTAAATCTGAAAGATTGCTAGTTGCATCGAAAAAAAGTAGTGCGATTATAGATATAAGGTAAGCAATAGAGCCAAACTTAAAGAAAGGCTCTATCATCTTAAAGGGAGGTGCATAGTCGTTTGATATTTTAAACATTAATTATCCACCACAGCTAGTATCGCTAAGGTTAGCTTTATCGCTTTCTCCCTCTTTGTAGGTAAACTCTAGGGCAACTGTGCCATCATCTAGTTTTTTATCTATAATATTAAAGTTTTCACCAATTTTATCTAAAAGCCCCATTGGTTTTTTATGATTAATCATAATAAGCTTTTTATTTGGTGCATCTATTAATTTCAATCCTGCCATCGCGTTTACCATTGGCTCAGGAGGTCCACATTTGCTTGTATTAAATTCGTAAACCTCAATATCGCCATCTTTATATTTGTAAAAATCTACTGTAGCACCAGCTACTTCTATCTTCTCTTTATTCATACTAATTTACTCCTAATTTTTTGTTAATTATATCAAAACTTAGAGTAAAAAAGTTGATTATAATCAA
>CAYMGA010000216.1:0-1997 GCA_964389865.1 uncultured Nitratifractor sp. | reverse complement strand
TTTTAATTATATTATAACCGAACCTTAGCTAGAGGTTTGGTTCTCCTTGTAGATAGAGTCAAGTAGCAATTTCAAATAATTCTTTTTAATGTTTACTTAACTTTCACACCTAATTTTAACTAAAATTTTAAAGTAAACAGTGCTATTACGACATCTGATGTAAAATTGTCATATATCTTGATAAGAACTATTTACTTTTCAAAATCCATATAAATTGGCTATTTAAAAATTTCAATATACAATGTCAAGAGCTATGATAACTTTTGTATCAAATATCTATTATAGCTTATTAGCACCATTAAATAATAATTATTTAGGTGCGAAAGTTAAGAAGCAATTTCAAAAAAAGTTTAAAATTAAGTCTATTCCCAATACTTGACTCCCACCTATCCACTATCTTTTAGTTAAAAGAAAAGCTTTTGACTTCAAAACACCCAAGGATACTTTACTTGAAGAAATTGCTTAATGGAAATTGTACTTGTTGCTTGTAATTACAAATACTTTTCAAATACTAACCAATCTACAAGATTTACCACTTTAATACTTTTATTCTCAACACTACTCTCTCTATCTTCGCAAATAATAATAAAGTCAACATCATTTAGTTTTAGTTCTTCTTTGGCTACCTCAAATGCTCTTATCTCTCGTTGTTTAGTCTTTTTATCTTTTAAAGATTTTGTAACTTGTATTAACATTACAATCTCTTGCTCTTTTTGGACTATAAAGTCAATCTCTAAATTATTTGCTGTTTTATAGTAGTAAACTTTAAATCCTCTTCTTAAAAGCTCAATAAAGACAGCACTTTCTATATCACTTCCTCTTGTTTGCAAATTTGGCACTCTTAAGATGTTGCTCAAACCTGTATCAATACTATAATATTTTTTATCATTTAAATTTTGTCTTTTTAGAGAATAATCAAACTTATTTACTTCAAATATCATGTAAGCTCTACATAAATACTCAACATAGGCTTTTGCCATGTCGTAAGATACTTTAAATATATTTTTAAGTCTATTTATACTAATTGTTACACCACTATTGCTTAAAAGATATATAGCTATCTCTTCTAATGTTTTAAAATCTTTTAATCTATATCTTGCTACTATATCTTTTAGTAAAATTGTATTTTTATAGGTATTTAAAAGCTCTCTTTTATCTTCTGGTTTATACTCTAAAACTTTTGGAAAAGCACCATATTTTATATACTCTTCAAAAGCTCTGTTTATCTCTATCTTTTTAGAGATAATATCTAACTTTTTTTGAATTTTAATATCTTTAAACTCTAAAAATTCTTTGAAACTCAAAGGATATACATCAACTTCCAGATATCTTCCACTAATAGTAGAGGCTATTTCGCTACTAAGCATAGATGAGTTTGAACCAGAGATTATTACATTTGAGAGTTTTAATTCATACTCTTTATTTACCCACTTTTCCCAATTTGAAATATTTTGAATCTCATCCAAAAATATATATGGTTTATCTTTTGGTGATAGATACTCCAAAAAGCTCTCTTTAATATTTTCAAGCAACTCTAAACTAAGAAGCCCAATAAATCTTGGATCTTCTAAGTTTACAAACAAAATATTACTAACATCAATACCGCTCTCAACCAACTTTTTAATCTGATTTACCATAAGCGTTGATTTACCACTTCTTCTAATACCTTTTATAACCACTATTTCACCATAGTGCAAATATCTCTCTATTTTAGAGTCATAAAACTCTCTTGACTTAGTATTTGGCAAATCTCTATCCCAATAGTTCCAATCATTTAAAATAGATATTATCTCTGATTTATCCAATAAAAATCCTTTAAATTATAAGATATACCATATAATTATAGTATAAATTATTGGTTATGTCAAATATTATATATAGTAAAGGCTCTAGGCTAATTTACCCCCCCCATGCCATTATATATAAAGTGCCTCTTTGTTTAGATTTTCGTATTAATTTCTATTCACTAAAATTAACAACCTTAGATATAACAGTTC
>CAYMGA010000215.1:0-2015 GCA_964389865.1 uncultured Nitratifractor sp. | reverse complement strand
CAAATCTTTTTGTTTTAGGCAAACATCTTTGGGCTTTTTTATTATACGATGACAATGAGTGCAATTGTATGGTTTAACTTAACAATCTATTATAATAAAATTTTATTTTGTAAAAGTTTTTATTTTAAGTAAATGCGTAAGGTCAGTAAATAATCTCAGGTTATCTATTTAATACTCTCTTTAATTTTATTTAATGACTCTATAACACTATCAAGATTATCTATAGGAATATGAACTTTCCAATCTGGTTTTTCATTGCTATTTTTTAAAAATATACCAATACTTACAACCATATCACTATTTGGACCATAAGGTTTATCTATAGTAGCTATCTCTATCTTTCCTTCTGCTGTATTATGTAAATTAATTTCATCTATAACATTAATATCTTTACCCATTAATTATCCTTTTTTCCAAATTTTACATAGTATAACATATTTTTAGAATTTTATATAAAAATAGGACAAAAATTTATAAGTAGTAACCTAAAATTAAAATTGAATATATATAAAGGGGGTATAGGTGTGAAGGAGTAGAGATAATAAATAGATAATGTAATATTATTTCCTATACACTCCTTCTCCTCTCCCACTATACCCTTTAATATTATAGATTACTATTTAAAGCCTCTTCATAGAGACTCTAAATATAAAAATATTAAAACTTATAATTAAATTGAACAGTTACACCCAATTCACTATGTTTATTATTAATTTTAGCACCAGGTCCAAATAGAGCTGAAATATCAGCACTTGTTTTACTAGATGTTGCATAAACTACTGCTAAATCCATAGAGAATTTATCATTAAATTTATATCCTCCACCAAATGTAAAGTGTTGCTTAGCAGTTGCAGGGAAACCTAAGATATTAAACATATTTAAAACTGCACCTGAAGGCATTGTTCCATTTTGAATAGTTAAAGGAGATTTAGCATAATTATACCCTGCTCTTAATGCCCAAATACCCGTATTATACTCATAACCTAAAGCAAATACATCTTGATCTTTCCAACCAAAACCTTTATAGCCATTTGCTTTACTCCAAAGAACTCTTTTATAATCAGCTAAAATAGTATGTGCTCCATTTTTATATGCAACTCCAACTCCAATTTCTGCTGGTTGCTCTAAAGTATCTGCCATAGCAGAGGGAAATGCTCCCATAGCAACAAATGGTGCTGTAGAAGTAGATAATACACCTTTATATTTCATTTTAATTTTACTCTTATATACTGCACCAACACTCATACCATTACTAAAATCATAATTTGCACCTACACTAAAGCCTACACCAAAATCTTGAGTTTGTCCATTACCAACATTAGCACCTCCCATCATAGCTGGTAATTGATAGTGAATATCTAAAGAGCCATACTGTAAGATTGGTGCAATACCAACACTCAAACCACCACTTCTATAAGCTAAAGGAACTGCAAACTGCATAAGTTGTAAAGTTGTCTCCATATTAAATAAACTTGCATTACCTCTAAAATCTGTTCCCATTCCAGCTGTTCCATACATTCCAACACCTAAATAGATATTCTCATTATATTTGGTAGCAATAGCAACTGCTGGAATAATACTTAAATCTGCATCACTTTTACTCTCATTTCCCATTCCCATTTGTGTCTTAATAGTCGGAGCAAAAACTGTTCCACCAAAACTAATCTCTGTTGCTTTTACTTTTGTAATATTTGCAGGATTTACTAAAGTTGATTCTGCACCTTGAGATAGTGCAATACCTGCACCACCCATAGCTCTAGTTTTTGCACCAACTCCAATTAAACTATCTCCATTTGTTGCAAATAATGCAGTAGATGTTACCATTGAAATAGCAACTGCTATTTTAAGTCTCTTACTCATAAAATCTCCTTTATATAACTAATTTAATATATAAAATTATATCTTTAAATAAATTAATATAAGTTAATTTTATAAAGAAAAATAATTATAAGAACTTTAAAGTAACTAAATTCTACATTAACTATCAATATAAAATAGATAAAAAGACTTAATTA
>CAYMGA010000214.1:0-2025 GCA_964389865.1 uncultured Nitratifractor sp. | reverse complement strand
GTAATGCCTACAACAAAAAAAGAGGATAAAAATATTTATGTAGATACCAGTGCTTTTAAAGAGAGCAATGAAGCTATCGATGATGGTATGAGTCTGATGAGTAGTGAAGATAATATTACAAATAATGAGCTTTTAGAAGAAAAGTAATATTTCCATAAAAAATTATTGATTTAATAAGTCTATTTAAGTAAATTATTGCGATAATAGAGCTAATTTAATTAGAGGAGCATATGTGAAAAAATTTTTTGTATTAATAATATTTTTACAATCAATGGTTTTAGCATCATCTAATAGTAAATATGTTTGTTACGATAATAAAATATTAATAAGCAATAAATATATATACAACAATTGCTCTTTAAATGAAAAACAATGCTCTTATTATAATAAAAAACATTTTGGCAAATATAAAAATAACAAAATAGCTTACGAAGCCCTGAAAAGATGTAAAAAGTCTAACCCTAAATTTATAAATAATGGAAAAAGTATATCTAAGCCAACACAATATGATTTGACTCTTAAAGTAGGAGAATTAGTTAGCTTTGGTTCAACAGATGCAAAAATTATAACTTTTGGGGGAGATGCAACTCCAGAGTGTAAATTGGCAATCAGTTTAGATGGTCAATACTTTTTTTTAACAAAAGTTCAAAGCACATGCAAAAAATTAATTAATAGATACGGTAAAAAAATAATATGTAATTCAAATAAAAGTGTATGTAAGACAAGAGATGAATTAAGAGATTTTGTTATGAGTTCTATTAACAATAACTCTATTAACACAAATATAAATAAACCATCTTGGTGTAAGTATGCAAAAAGCTATGTAGAAAATAAAATTTGCTCAAACAAACAATTATCAGATTTAGATGATAAATTAGTAGAAGCTTTTAATAAAGCTTTAATTACAGTTAACAATCCAGACAAATTAGAAGAAAAAGAAAAAGAGTGGGTAAAAAGAAGAGATATAGAGTGTAATCAAAAAGGTATAAGTTGCATAAGAAATAAATATATAAAAAGAATTAGATATTTAAACAATTTAAAAAATAAAACTAACAATGCTACCCCAAAGAGCCATTCTAATATTAAAAAGTCTAATAACAGAAGTAATACAAATACAGGTAAAACAGGAACAGGTTTTTTTATTAATCCTAAAAATATATTAACAAACTATCATGTTGTTAAACAGTGTAATCAAATAACAGTTAAAAATATATATTTAGATGCTATTGTTGCAAAAGTCAAAGTTATTGACAAACCAAACGATTTAGCTGTTTTAAAAGTGGATAAAAGTGTAGATAACTATCTAACCTTTAGACAAAATAGGTTGGAGATAGGAGAGGATATAATAACTTTAGGTTACCCTTTAGGCTCTTATTTAGGAGAGAATGCAAAACTAACAAAAGGGATTGTAAGCTCATTAAATGGTATATTAAATGATACTACTAAATTACAATTTACTGCACCAGTTCAACATGGCAACAGTGGAGGACCACTTTTAGATACATCAGGAAATGTAGTAGGAGTAATATACGGAGGATTAAAAAACAATATTGCTCAAAATGTAAATTTAGCTATTAAAAATAGTGTTGCAAAAATGCTTTTAAACTCTTACGGAATAAACTATGATGAAGCAGAAAGCAATAAGCAGTTAAGAGCCTCTCAAGTAGCTAAAAAAACAAAAAATAGTATTGTAAAAGTTATATGTAAATAATTAAGAAGGTAAAGAGATGAAAAAACTACTAACCCTATCTATCGCATTAAGCACACTTGTTTTTGCTTTTGATGCAGAGGTTAAAAAAGCAGATGTAAAAGTAGAGATAAATGGAAAATTGCAAGAGTTTAAAAAGGGTGATAAGTTTACTCTAAAAAGTGGTGATATTATCTGCTTTAAAGATGGCAAAGGTAGTGTAAAGATTGTTGGAGAAGATTATAAAAAGAGTTTAAATAAACACATTAAAGTTTGCAAGGTAATGCCAGGTGTTAATAAAAAGAGTGGTAGTGGTGTTAATTTAAGCAATTTGGTAT
>CAYMGA010000213.1:0-2031 GCA_964389865.1 uncultured Nitratifractor sp. | reverse complement strand
AGTAACCTAAAATTAAAATTGAATATAATATTATTATCTATACACCTCTTCTCCTCTACCCCTATACTCCTTCTAAAAGTTATTTGTGTTTAATTTTTACTAGTTACTTATGCCTTTAGCAATAATAATTATTTCCACGATTTTTAGAACCTTTACTCTTTTATTACTGTAATTAACAATTTATTACCTTTTATTTTAACTTTTAAGAGAGGATTTTTATATACTACTACTTTTGTTAAATGCCTTAGAGTAGTGTTAATTGGAATAATATTAAAACTATTAAATAAGCTTCTTTTATTTATACTTTTAAAGAGAAGATTTGAGGTTTTTGTATCATCTATGTCCCCTTTTCTATGATATAGATTTGCTCTATCTTGTCTAAGTATTGCTCTTAATGAATATAATCTAACCATCTTAGAGTTGTAGTGGTCTTTATTGCTAATTTTTGCATAATAAAAAATATCTTTATTAATCTCAAACGGTTTTATCCACTTAGTAACATAAGCACCATAATAAGCAAATTTAATTTTTGCTTTTGCAAATTTTACTTCATTATTAGAGTTATAATATGTTATCTCTACCACTGCACTATTTTTATTAGCACTTAAAAACCTACTCACCCATCCTTTATTGTCTAAAACTTCCTCATCTGTTACGGGATTAACCCATAATAATTGGTCTCTTGCATGTTTATTCACCATTAAAGCATAAGGTTTTTGGTCAATAAATCGATTATGTTTCCACTTTAAAATTCGATAATATACAGGGCTTACATCGCTTTGAGGTGATGGTGCTAATAGCTCTGCTCTTTTATCATTATCAATATCTGCTAAAATCTCTGGTAAACTCTCGCCAAACTCTACACTAAAAAATATATAGCGATTATCAGGGTTTGCAACCTTTGGACCCTGCCATAAAAGTTTTTTATTATCATCAAAAACTAAAAGTTGATAAAAGTCGCCTAAATCATTACTTGCAAATAGTTTCCACGAAATAATTTCATCTTTTCCATCTCCATCAATATCTCCATATAATCTCTTTTGAGGAATTGATATATTTTGAGATTGTTCTGTTGGCTTATCTTCTATATTGCATATAGATTTATGATTTAATAGATTTTTAATAATTTTATTAAAATATTCATCACTACTATTGTTGCTTTTAAAAATATGTTGTCTTCTTTTAGAGAGATAAATTAAACACTCTTGATTATTCTCTATATCTTTATAGCAAATAGTATTATTCCCATCTATTGTTTTATAAAAAGTCTCATTACTTTCTATAAAGATAGGAGTATTATTTAAATCTTCTTTATATTTATAAAGATTTTGATTTTTCTTGATTTCTAAATAATCACTATTTACAACACAATTATCTGCCCACATAAAAATGGGAAAAAGTAATAATATTAATAGTTTCATAAAATTTCCTTCTTAAAAAATTACTCTTTTACACAAATTATATATTCAAATCCATCACAAAAATCTTAAATTACATATTTGAGATGTATTAATGATTTTTGTAGGATTATTTAAACCTATATCCCTATCAATAGACCAATATTTAGCTCTATCGTAGCCTTTATATTTACAAAAAGCATCTGCTACTCCTTTACCACAATTTATATTCCATCTTTCACACCAATCTAATCTATAATTTCCAATTTTAGGTTTATAAAATCTTTTCTCTTTATAAATTCTATTTTTTTTTAACTCCAGATATACAACAACTTCTCTTTAATGGTTTTGGAACACCATATTTAAGCCAACATCGAGGATTTGAACCTTGTATTGTATATGGTTTTACATATGTCCATGCTTTACATCTTCTATCTTTCATACAAGCTTTTTGGCAAAGATGAGCATTAGCTCTTGGAAGATTAAAGCTTGTGTAATCCATACCCATTCTATCAGTATCTATTTCATATGTTGTTGTAGGTATTAATGGTTTATATTTTTTAGAAACCCTATAAACACTATTTGCCCATACTCCACCACAAGTTTGATTATAGTTGCCACTACATCTCATATT
>CAYMGA010000212.1:0-2044 GCA_964389865.1 uncultured Nitratifractor sp. | reverse complement strand
AAATTTAAATAAAATGCTTAAACGCTCACTCGTTAAAAAGCTGCACTCTTTGTAAAATTCTCTACTTTACTCTATTAACAACAGCAAATAGCAGTGGTATAAATATCAAATTAAGCACCGTTGCCCAAGCTACTCCAAATCCAAGAGATACTGCCATTGGCTGAATTATCAAAGCTTGTCCACTTGCAAAAAACATTAGAGTAAATAAACCTAAAACTGTTGTTATTGAAGTTAAGAATATTGGTCTAAGTCTGGTCGAAGCTTTTTGAGCTATCTCTTTTATATTTTTTGAATCTTTTATGAAATCTAGCATAATAATTGCATCATTTACCACAACTCCAGCTAAACCAACTATACCCATAGCTCCTGGCATTGTTAGGTTTAAGCCTAGTAGTTTTGTTCCTATTAATGCACCCAAAATCGATAGTGGTATTACAGATATTGTAATTAGTGGCAGCATTAAAGAGTTAAACATTAATACTAGTGATATAAATATTAAGAATATTGCCATAATTGCAGCTCTGCTCATCTCTCGTTTTACTTGTTTATTTGCCTTGTTTTCGCCTTTTATAATAAATTCAAAGCCTTTTGATTTTAACTCTTTTAGTGTTGGCTCTAAATCTTTCATTACTTCTGATGCAGTTGCTTTACCTTTGGTAGTTTGAGCTGTTATATACCAAACTCTTTTACCGTTATCTTTAAACAAAACTAATGGACTTTGAATATAAATAAAATCAGCAATATCTTTTAATCGAACCTTTTTTTGTTGGTCTGGGGTGGAAATATATAGATTTTTTAAATTAAAATTATTGTCTTTATTTTTATCTTGCAATCTTATTCTAACTATTCCTAAATTATCTAGCATTTTTCCATACTCTGCATCTAAAAATAGTCCTCTTAACTCTCTAACTAAATACTGTTCACTAAAGCCAAGCTCTTGTCCGTAACTATTTACTTTTAACTTAAGCTCTTTGGGACCTAACTTTTTATCGCTGTTAATAGACTTTACACCTTTAATTTTGGATAATTCATGCTTGATTTGTTCTATTGCCTTGTCTGTATTTAAACCTTTTTTAGGCACTATTCCTATCTCTATATCATTACCAACAACACCAGTTTGAGGCACATATAGGCTTAGGTTTTTATATATTGGCTTGCCATTTTTATCTTTTTTATTTTTTAAATCTTTAATGGCTTTTTGGGCTTTTTTTATAATTTCAAATGCTGTGTGGTCTCGTTTCATATTTGAGCTATCATACTCTAATGATAGATATGGATTTATATATTTGTCAAAGAAGTTTACAGGTTTGTGCTCGTTTAGATTGATAAATATATG
This sequence comes from uncultured Nitratifractor sp., assembly GCA_964389865.1. Taxonomy (GTDB): domain Bacteria; phylum Campylobacterota; class Campylobacteria; order Campylobacterales; family Sulfurovaceae; genus JAADEQ01. The sequence goes on along the minus strand of CAYMGA010000212.1, from coordinate 708 downwards.
AAACAAGTTTTCACCATTCTCAAAGGTATTATCAGGAAAAAATTTAATACCAACAATTGAAGTAATAGAGCCAACATCAGAGCCATTTAAATCTTTTAAGAGTCTCTTTTCTAATGGTGCTATTGTTTTTCTTGTATCTTCTAAATTACTATTTACATTTACTTCGCCACTTAAATATATTTGCTCTGCATCAAACTTTGGAAATAGCTCGAATTTACTAATTTTTAGCATTCCTACTGTGCCAATAATAATTGAAACAACTATAATGGTAACAGCACTTTTTTTATACTTTAAAAGGCTGTATAATATTTTGGAGTAAGCCTCTTTTGACTTAATCCAAAAGCTATGCTCTTTATGCTCTTTTTGCACTTTGCCCATACTAAATAACTCTTTTGCATGAAGTGGCAAAAAGTAGAATGCTTCAAAGAGTGAGCTAAGCAAAAGCACACTAATCATAACAGGCAATACCTTGATAAACATTCCAAGTTTTCCACTCATAATAAGCAGTGGCAAAAAGGCAAAGATTGTTGTAGCAGTTGCAGTTAAGACTGCTGGAAACATCTCGACTGCTCCATCTATTGCAGCATCTCTTGGGCTTTTGCCCATCTCTAAGTGTCTATATATATTTTCAGCAACTACAATTGCCTCATCCACCAGCATACCAAGTGCGAGTAAGGCTCCAAGCATTGTAAGCATATTTATACTATA
>CAYMGA010000211.1:0-2060 GCA_964389865.1 uncultured Nitratifractor sp. | reverse complement strand
TTTTACTCATGCTATACTTCTAAAATGAGAATTTTAATACAACTTCTCAAAAAAATAATTAGGAGTGTAAATATGAAAAATAAACTAAGTGATGAAAAAAAGATTGAGTTGCTTAAATACAATATATCAAGATACGATCACTATTTTGCAAGTGTTAACTTTAAATCCAGCTTTTTAGTTTTAGGAAATATTACTATTCTCGGGTTTGTTTTATCAAATAGAACAAATATTTATCCAAACTATATTTTCTATGTTTTAGTATTGCTAATAACATCAAGTCTATTAGCTATATTATTTGCTATTAAACCTTATTTAAAAAAATATAAAAATAAAGATAGTGTTATATTCTTTAATGATATTTCTAATAATGATTTCGAAGATTTTGATAAAAAAATCAATGAACTTTCAGTAAGTATTTATATAAAAGATTTGAAAGAGCAAACATATATTCTTGCAAAAGGGCTTCAAAAAAAGTTTTTATATCTTAATATAGCAACTATAACATTTATGTTTACAATCTTCATATTTTTCTTATATATGGGATTTATCTTAAAAATAGGAGGTATTAAATGATGAACAGAGAGTTAAATAGTATTTTTGAGAATTTTACAAAATCTACCTTTGCTATGGCTGATAAAAAGTATAAAGGGAAAAAACATAAAAGTTATTTAAGAAATTCTATAGAAAGTGCAGAAAATATGTATATAGACACTATATCATCCGATATAGATTTGTATTCCAACGATGATTTTTTAGAAACTACAAAAGAAAAATTTAGACTTATTGTTGGTAAGGAAGGTAAGTATAAAAACCAAGAAACTATTGGAACTCATCCAGATTTTAAACATCTTGAAAATACAAATGATATAGAAAATTATTATGCAACTTCTATGTTTGTGGATATAAAAAACTCAACATCAATCTACCTTAAAACAGGTGATTTAATCTGGACAAAAACATTTAAAAATATGGTTTTAAGAATTATTACAGTATTTATGCAAGTTTTCGATGGACATGTCCATAGACTTCAAGGAGATGCAGTATTTGGATACTTTACTTGGAAAGATAAAGACAAGGAAGATGCGGTTATTGATGCATTAAATTGCGCTAGTTTTCTTCTTTACTATATAGAAAATGGATTAAATAGTCAATTGACCAAATTAGGCTATGAACCATTAAAAATAAGAATAGGTATAGACTTTGGACATAATAATGATGTAATCTGGTCAGAGTATGGTTTATCACCTGCAACAGAGGTTACCACTACAAGTTTACATACTGATTTAGCTGCAAAACTGCAAAATAAAGCATCCTCTAATACAATCATGATTGGTGATAACATTAAAGAATTATTGGATTTACCTGATGAATTTATAGATATTAAGACCTACCAAGAAAATGGAGAAAAAAAGAAAGATTATTATATTTTAAATAGAGAAGAGAAACGATATAAAATGTGGATTTTTAAACACCATAAATATTTAGAATACTTTCCGTATCTTAAAAGCGATATGTTTAAAATGACATGCCATGCTGATGATGAAAAATATAATCCAAATATATCAGCTCTTCCTAAAGGGAAAAGCCTTGTTTTTGAAGTAACCCATCCTTTAACTATTCCGGCAAAAGGAACAAATAATATTCGATTTGAATGGAAAAAAGAGAACAGAGGTTTGGAAGCAAAAGAAGCTAAGCAAGATGGATGGCTTGATGCAAATGAAACCAGAGGAAATAAAGCATATGAAGCAACAGCTTATAAAGGTCATCATATTATGGTTTGCAGTGTTAAGCAAAATGGTCGTGTGATGAAAACACTAAAATTTGGAATTTTTATAAAGTAAAAGAGAAAACAGAATGTCAAGAGGTAAAAATCAACATATAGTAAAATACCTAAATTTTTTTGCAATAAAAGATGTAATGCAAGAATAAAAAAGTAATAAAATCATTAGAATCTAAAGAGAAGCCATATTAATAGCAGAAAAAATTGGTATAAATCAAATATTAGATACTAAAAAGTTATGTAAGAAATGAAAAGATTAAATCTGATAATATTTGTGAAA
>CAYMGA010000210.1:0-2101 GCA_964389865.1 uncultured Nitratifractor sp. | reverse complement strand
TAAATAACTAGTAAAAATTAAACACTAATAACTTTCAAAGGAGTATAGGGGTAGAGGAGTATAGATAGTAAACCGATAATATATTGTTACTTTCTCTACACCTCTTTTTTTCATACCTTTAATCCTACACTTTTATAGCCTATTTAATATGCATAATTTAGGTTAAACTCAGTAGAATTGATTATTTTTGTGCTATTATTTCAAAAAAATTATAAGGACAAATTATGGATTTGAATACATTAGCAAATTATGCTGATATTTTAGCAATTCCATTAGCAATTATAGGTTTAGTATTAATTATTAGACAACTTAATTTAGCATTAGCTGAGAGTGAAAGAGAGCATTTAAGACGACAAAAAGAGATGACTCTTAAAGCTTATGGTGCAATAAGAGGTGATTTAAGAAAGTATGTAAAAAATATTAGAAATATGTTAGAGTTAGAGGATATGTTTGCACCTGTTACACAAGAGCATTTAAATCAAATATTATCAGATAAAAGATTACGACACGAAGTTATTAAGATGCTTGGTATTGTAAATAAATTTGCAGTTGGAATAAAGCATGATGTTTTTAATATAGAATTGGTAAATGATTTAGCAGGACGACTTTTTATAGAGACATATAATCAATTTGAACCATATATAAAGTATGTTAGAAAAGATTCACCAAATTTTTATATTGAGTATGAGAGGTTAGTAGAAAGACTTAAACAAATGCAAGATGAAGATAATGGTCAAGTTATTTTTTAATTTTTTAAAGTATAATCCAAACAAAAAGAGATTATATGAAAGAGCGATATCCTACTAAAAAAATTTATATAAAAGATGTAGCAATTGGAGGAGATGCTCCAATTAGTGTGCAGTCTATGACTTATAGTGATACTAGAGATATAAAAAGTACACTAGAACAGATAAGAAGGTTGCACTTTGTTGGTGCAGATATTGTTAGAGTTGCTGTTCCTGATATGGAGGCTGCAAAGGCATTAGAGCAAATTTGTAAAGAGAGTTCTTTACCTATTGTTGCAGATATTCATTTTCATTATAAATTAGCCCTGGAGGCTGCTAAATGGGTAGATTCTATTAGGTTTAATCCTGGTAATATTGGCGAAAAGAGTCGTATTAAAGAGATAGTAAAAGCTTGTAAAGAGAGGAATTTGCCTGTTAGAGTAGGAGTAAATGCAGGTAGTTTAGAAAAAGAGTTTGAAAATCGATATGGTGCAACATCTGAGGGTATGGTTGCAAGTGCCGAATACAATATAAAATTTTTAGAAGATTTAGATTTTACAGATATAAAAGTATCTCTAAAAGCTAGTGATGTAGAAAGAACAGTAGATGCATATAGAATGTTAAGACCTAAAAATAACTATCCATTCCATCTTGGGGTAACTGAGGCAGGAACAATATATCATGCAACTATAAAATCAGCTATTGGACTTGGTGCATTATTACTTGATGGAATTGGAGATACAATGCGTGTCTCTATTACAGGAGAGTTAGAAAAAGAGATAACAGTTGCAAGAGATATTTTAAAAGATAGTGGTAGGGTAAAGAGTGGTGTAAATATTATCTCTTGTCCTACTTGTGGTAGAATAGAAGCAGATTTAGTAAGTGCAGTTGCAGAGGTAGAGGAGAGAACTAAACATATAGATAAACCTCTTAATTTATCTGTAATGGGTTGTGTTGTAAATGCAATTGGAGAAGCAAAACATGCAGATGTAGCAATTGCTTATGGAAAAGGTAGTGGACTTGTTATGGTAAAGGGTGAAATAGTTGCAAAATTACCAGAAAAAGAGCTTGTTGATAGATTTGTCAAAGAGGTAGAAGAGTTTGCCAAAGGTGTTTAGTAAGTAACTGACCTTACGCACTAACCCATCTTTGCTACCCAAACTTAAACCCAATTTCATTTCCTTAAGCTTTAATGTTATTGCTTAAAGCTGAAAGCATAAAGCTCAAAGCTTGTTTTTGGAACCTCGAACTTGTTTGAGGTAGAGTATTCCAACTCTTTTAAACTTTACGACGCGAACGAGTTTGCGTTTGGGAAAACAATCAAATTTTTTGTTATTTCATTGGCATTGACCCCTATACTCCTTTGAAAGTTGTTT
>CAYMGA010000209.1:0-2105 GCA_964389865.1 uncultured Nitratifractor sp. | reverse complement strand
AAGAAGAGTTGTGGGTGTGTGCCTTGTGAATATTTAGTTGCTGGTATGAAAAAGAGGGTAGAGAATGGTCCTATTGCTGGAGCTGATGTAAGGATAATTAGAGCAGATGAGTTTGGTAAGATTAATCCAAATGTTATATTTAGAACAAAGACTACAGATAGTGGTGATATATTTAGCTCTGGGATTATTAATTTAAGCAATGAGGCAAAAGGAAAAATTGATCCTAATGAGTATTATCTTGTATTAGCAAGTGGTGGTGAAGATATAGATTATAATGATGATTTACATAGAGATATAGAGCCTAAAGTTAATAAGGGGACTATACATGCAATTGTAAAAGGGAGTGATTTGATATCTATACCATTTAAGGTAAATATATTAACAGAGGCTATATATCAAGTAAGTGGAGATGTAATTGGTAAAAATTATAATAGAGAGAAGATAGCTAATAAGCTTGATGAGCTTGCATCTAAACTTATATCAAAAAAGTTGTATATAAAAGATATGAGTAGTAAGATAAATTACAAAGATATATTGTTGTGGAGCCCTGCTGTAGATAGAGGCTCTTTGTATAAGCCATTTGATATATATGTAAAGCCAATTATCGATAAACTGTATGCTAATGAAGATAGGTTTAAAGAGAGTTATGATTTGATTTATAGAGTTTATGATAATGGGGCTCCTCAGATTAGACCATTGAGCTTGGAGATAAAAGAGGGATTACCTAATGATACGGCTATTGCAATTGTATCTTCTGTAAATAGAAAAGTGATAGATCATATTGTTTTAAAAGGTAAAAATAGCGAGAATTTTTATGTTGATAAAAATGTTATTCGTATTAAAAACAGTAAAAAGATTTTTGATGGTAATTTATATAGGCTTTATGCTTATGCTGTTGGAGAAGATGGCAAGAAAGGTTTGGATGTTAGTATAGTTATAAGAGTAAAAGGGGTTTATAGATTAAAGAGTCCAAAGATGAGTGTTCCTATATTTGAGTCGGCAAAGATTAATGTTGTGCCAGAGAACTCTAGTAGCGATGTAGTAGCAGCTAAAATAAAATATAAAGATAGTAATAGCACTATTGTTAAGTATGAGATATCAGGAGATGATGCTAAAGATTTTACTATAGATAGTAATGGTGTTGTTAGGGTAAGTAAAGATGCAAATTTGGATTATGAGAAAAAACATATATATAGCTTTAGTGTTGTAGCTATTAATAGTGTTGGTAATAGGAGCTTTCCACTGCATATAGAGATTCCTGTAAAAAATGTGATTGATACACCACAGTTTGATCATGAAGTATTTTTTAATGTAGAAGAGAATACTCCTGTTGGAAGTGTTGTGCAAAAAATTCGCCAAGATAGGGTTGGTAAGGGTGAGGTTGAGGAGTTTGAGATATTGGCTCCAAATACTCCTTTTGTAATTGATAGAAAAGGGGTTATAAGAGTTAATGGCCCATTAGATTATGAGAGTAAGAAATTATATAACTTTTATGCTATAGCACATACAAAGTATGGAGATAGTAATAAAGTAGAGATTAATGTAGAGATAGATGATCAAGAGCCAGAAGTTGGAGTTCCTCATATAAAAAATAATCAAGTTATTAAGGTGCGAGAAGATAAATTAAGAGGAGAGAAAGTAGGAGAGATTAAAATAGATAAGGGGGCTTCTCCTATAAAAGAGATAGGTTTGTTTGGTATTGGGAGTGAGAATTTTGCTATAGATAAAAATGGGACAGTGTATCTATCTAAGATAGGAAGTTTAGATTATGAGAAGATTAAACATTATGATTTGGGTGTAGTTGCAGTAAATGGTAGAGGTAGAAGTAATGAGGCTCATATATCAATAGAGGTTATTAATGTTGCTAATGAGCATCCAGTAATTTATGGTAGTAGTTTTGAAGTTGGTATAAATAGTTCTAAGGGTGTATATATTGGAGAGATTGAAATAGCTAGTGAGGGTGATGCTCCAATAGATAGTTTTAAAATTGAGGGTAAATATAGTGATATGTTTAGGATTAATCCTGATGGTAAAATCTATTTGGCTAAAGAGATAAAGTCGATTAAAGCTGATAAGATAGAGCTTGATGTATTTGCTTCTAATAA
>CAYMGA010000208.1:0-2126 GCA_964389865.1 uncultured Nitratifractor sp. | reverse complement strand
TTATAATTAGTTTTTTATTATATAAAATGAAAGTATCATTATTAAAATGAAAATAAAAAAAAATCGCTTATTTAGTATAATTTTATTTTTTATAATACTGAGTGCTATTATAGTTCATATTAGATTAAAACACTATCCAAAAAATTCATCAAAAAGTTACTATTATGATTTCAATCAAACAAAAGCTAAATTCTATAATATGAAAATTAAACAAAATAATATAATAATTTTACCAAAAAATAAAATACCTTTAAATTCTACTGTTTTTTTAGAGGTTAATGTTTCATCAAATATTATTGGTAAAATTATAGAACCCTCTATTACTATAAATAATTTATCAACATATTTTGAACCAAATAGTAAAGGAATTAGATATATTAATATAACATCACTAAAAGATGAATCTATATTAAAGATAACAACTAATCGTATGAAAATTGATAAAAAAATAAAATTGATTATCTTTAAAAATATATCATTAAATAATAAAAAAATTCTTATTATTGCACCACATCCAGATGATGCAGAAATATCTAGTTTCGGATTATATAGCACATACTCTAAAAACACTTTTATACTTACAATTACAGCTGGGGATGCAGGTAGTAATAACTATCATGAAGTATATCAAAATGATATAGATTCTTCTTATTTTGAAAAAGCTAAACTTAGAATTATAAATTCAAATACGGTTCCTTTAATAGGAGGTGTAGATATTAATAATACATTAAACTTAGGGTATTTTGATTCAAAATTAAAACTAATGTATTATAATAAAAATAAGAATATACCAAGTAAATATACCCATTTAATATCAACAAGCAAGTATAGAAGATTTAATATCTCTCCTTATTTAAAAACTTTAAATACAACAAAAAGTAATTGGTATTCATTAGTAAAGGATTTAAAAACTATTTTAATAAAATTTAAACCAAATATAATTATTACAGTATATCCTAAAATAGATGCACACCCAGATCACAAATACTCTTCAATTGCACTATTTGAAGCTATTCAAGACTTAAAAATGAAAAATATAAAGTTATTTTTATACACTAATCATTTTATAAATTCAGAATTATATCCATTTGGCCCAAGATTCAGCTCTATGACATTGCCACCTTTATACAAACAAAAATTAGTATTTGATTCTATTTATTCTTTTACATTAACTAAAAATAAACAGAGGGAAAAAATTTTAGCACTTGAAGCAATGAATGATTTAAGATTAAATACAGAATGGACCTCTATTAAAGGCTCATTTAAGTGGTCATTTGAAAATTTAATAAAATATAAAATTTTACATAAAAGCAAAACATACTTTGAAAGGTCTGTCAAAAGAGATGAAATATTTTTTGTAATTGACTCAAATAAAATAAAATATATATTAAAAGGGTTTTAATGCTTGAACAAATGAATATTTTTATAATAAATTTAGAATCAAATATAGATAGAAAAGAGTTTATACAAAGACAATTAGATTATTTAAAATTAAATTATAATTTTATTAAAGCATCGACTCCTCAAGATATTAAAAAACTATATCCAAATGTAAAAAATAGTTGGCAAAGACCTTTGAAAGAAGTTGAAGTGGCTTGTTTACATTCACATTATAGAGTTTGGCAAAAAGTAATTAATATAGATAAACCTGCACTAATTTTAGAAGATGATGTTTTAATTTCAAATAAGTTAAAAGAGATTCTTAACTATTGCAAAGATTTAAAAAATATTGATTATATTAATCTGGAAAGCACAGGAAGAAAAAAATATTTAAATTTAAAAAATGCAATATTAATTCCAAATATAGAGTATAAAATTTACAAGATGTATATTGACAGGAATGGTGCAGGAGGATATATTTTATATCCATCTGGTGCAAGAAAGTTAATTAATAAATTTAATACAAATAATTTAGCATTAACAGATGCGTTTATAAAAGATGGAAATTCAATGAATATGTATCAAATATATCCAATTGCTTTAATACAGCAATGTCAGGCAAATATATATAATTTAAATATATCCTTTGAGACTGTATCAAATATATCCACACAGCCTAATATGAAGTATGACTCTTTTGGAGTTTATATAAAGTTAAAAATTAATAGATTAAAAGCTCAATTAAA
>CAYMGA010000207.1:0-2156 GCA_964389865.1 uncultured Nitratifractor sp. | reverse complement strand
CAAATGAAAAGCCCAAAACCATATAACCCATCAAAACCGCAATAGAATCTCTAAATGCTATTAAAAGCTCTCTTTTGTGTAAAATCATATACAATTAATTTTTACATTTTTATCATTTATATTATTAATATTTTTTTCTAGTTTAGAAGTTTTCAACCATGGTAAATTCCAGTCATTACTATTAAAGGTAACTTCTTTATCATCTATGACTTTTATAAACTCTTTTGCTAAATAAAATGCAAGTATCGGAGGAACAGCATTCCCTATATGTGCAAATGCTGCCCCATTAGAACCTAAAAAAATAAAATCATCAGGAAAACTTTGTAATCTTGCACACTCTCTTACAGATAGTCTTCGTTTATTATTAGGGTGTGGATGAATCACAGCTCCACCACTTCTACTACCTCTACCCGTAATTGTAGGTGATGGTCTATTCCAATCTAACTGACGATTACCTACATATCCATTTATTTTAACTTTATGTTTAGAACCAATATGATTTGGAATTAACTCACTATATTCTTCTGGTAAATCTGATATAGCATCTTTTATAGTTACATAAGGTTTTAAAAGTAAATCACCATCTTTGGAATGAGTAGGAGATGGAAAATTTGGTTCTTTATTTACATCATTTCTAGTGCCTATAATAATAATTCTTTTTCTATTTTGTGGAACTCCATAATCTGATGCTAATAAAGTTTTATATTTGACTCTATATCCAACTTCTTCAAACTCTTTAATCATATTGTCAAAAAATTGATTAAACTCTTTTCCACTTTTCATACCAGGAACATTTTCTATTAAAAAGTATTTAGTCTTTTTAGCTTTCAATACTCTAATATATTCTTTATATAAAAAATTAACACTATCATTTATATTTCTACTTTTACCTTTTGCAACAGTAAAACCCAAACATGGAAATCCTCCTGCTATCATATCTGCATCATTAGGAATATCATCGGTATCAACTTTATATATATCTTTGCAAACTATATGGTCTCCAATATTATGTTTATATGTTTTTACTGCATCACAATCAATGTCATTTGCCCATAAAATTGTAGCACCAGCCTTTATAAAACCTAAATCAATACCCCCACAACCAGAAAATAGTGATATTACTTTCATGTATTAATACCTTTTATCTTTCTTTCAATTATATTTATAATATTTTCGATCTCTTTACAAATCTCTTTTTGATACAATTCTTTATTATCTACATCATTAATATATTTTATCATTATTTCAGTAGTTTTATTTTCAAATTCTATAAAGTATTTTAAAATTGATTCACTTAAAAACGAAAAATCCAATTCAATATAAGTTGCAATATCTAAAAATTTTTCTCTATCAACTCTTATTGAATTACCTTCCCATCTATTTACTATATTTATAAAACTCTCTATATTATCAATACTATTTTTGAATAAATTATAAAAATCTTGAGATTTTATAAAATAAAGATGCATTTTTATATCATCTTTTATAGCAATAATCATATCATCAGAAAAAATCTCTTTTGCCATATTCAAAAACCGTTGTTTAAAAATATTATATTTTCCTTTTTCTTGCAATAATAGTAATAGATTTTTAAGTAAGGCTTTTGAACCCAATCCAATTTTTACCTCTTTGCCATATAGTATTCCATTTTTACCTTTTCTCTCTCCTAAATAATCATATACATCTAATTCATAAAATAATGCAGTTTTTTCAAAAGAACCTAAATTTATCTCTTTATTATTTGGCATTAAGGTTTTGACAGATAATGCAAAATTATCACTAAAAACAATATCTGCTTTTTCTCTTTTATTTGAAATTGTAAAGTTAGTTATAAAACCATTTTCTATTATGTCTATTTTGTAGTCACTATTTTTTCTTTTTAAGTTATCAGTAATAGTTCCGCTAAATAAAATAGATAAATAATCTTCAAAATCTCTAGCAGTAGTTTTTCTTTTAGCAACATTTTTTGATGATATATTTTGATATAGATAATTTAATAAATAGGCACTATTAAAATTATCTCTTGTTCTTATTATATGATTAAAAAAATCTATTAATTCATTAAGACTTTTATAAGTGCTGTTTAATTCTTTGTTTTTTAACAGTATCTCTTTTAATTGTTTTAAAATATTGTGATTATTTATCATAAAAAGTTC
>CAYMGA010000206.1:0-2162 GCA_964389865.1 uncultured Nitratifractor sp. | reverse complement strand
TTAGATGAATTATACTATATAAAAGTAAATAGTTTAGATTTTATGTAGATATTTTATTAATTTTACTCTTTTATTACAGCCAGAGAGTTCTCTAGCTATTCATTTTTTCAACAGCATCAAGCATCTTTAATCCTGCTTCATTTACACTGTTTTTACCAAGATATTTTGCGGCTCTTGCTGCTGTATAAGCTTTATCAAATACAGTAGGCTCTAATCCACTCTTTTTAATAGCCTCTTTTATATTTTTAGGCAATATTCTAATTTTTTTCTCTTTAACATACATTGTTCCAGTATCAGCTATAGCCTTTACAACCCTGTAAATTGTTGGGTTAATTGGAGCACCAAATCCACTTGGAACTCCACTCATAGCATCATCCATCTCTTTTCCATACTCTGTCTCTATAATATGTCCATCAGGCAGAACCTCTATAAAAGCTCTTGCTTCTAATTTATCAACTGCTTCTAATAAGTGTCTTTGACTCTCTTCATCTTTATCTTTTAATATATCATCTAAGCTAATACCTCTATCTGGAATCATCTTGAATACATCCATCTCCCACTTAGTTAAATATGGCATCTTTTTACCATTTGCTAACTCTTTATATAAAAATCCTGATGCAGATGCTTGAAATGTTCCTAAAACTCTCTCTGCTCTCGCCTCTTCTACCCACTCTCTATTTGGAACATTATATTCTCTGTTGGTTGTTGTTAAAGTTTTAATACTCCACGAGTGTATATTTCTCTCATCGCTTTGGTCATTAATAACTTTTTTCCCGCTATCTGTTACAAAATATATAGCTTTACCACTCTTGGATATACCCTCTGTAATTAAATTAAATGCCTCTAGTGCATAAAGATACTCTTTTAAATCAAAGTTATCATCAAACCACTTTTGTATATCTTTAACATCTGCAAACTTTTTAGCAATCTCTTTCTTTTTCTTTGGCATTTCATTTAATCTTTTACCATATTTTTCAATAAATTTTTTATACTCTTTTACTTTTCTATCTACAAGTTCTCTTCTTATCTCTTCTAGAGTTGGAACCTCTTCTGGATTGTTTGTATATTTTTCATTCCATATTTTATCTATTACCTTTAGAGTCTCAACCTCCTCTTTGGCAATAGCAAACGATTTTAATCTCTCATCATAATCATCATTTAATATTCTATATACATCTAGTGCTCTCTCTCCAGCCTTTGTTAGTGCATCTACATCTTCTATATATCCTAACTCTTCTAGCTCGATTAATCTATCTAAATCTACCTCTTCACCATCTGCAACTTGTGCTATACTCTCTAAAATTGATAAATCTAAAACACTACCCTCTTGTGCAAATCCTCCTAGTGTAAGTGTATCTTTTACTGCTTGTCCCAAGCCTGTAAATGTAAAATATGCTCCACTTGGAATAGAGTAAGCAATTAATCTCATAGCCTCTAATAACTCTTTTTTATTACCATCTATTGGAATATAGTGTGAATCTGTTGGACCCATTGGAGATTTTCTTATATAGTTAGCAAACTCTGCATCAATTATGAGTTGGGGTTTAATACTCTTGTATGCTTCATAAATATCTGTTGCTTCTTGCGTTAATTCATTTTTATCATTTGCAAAACCTCTTTTTTCAAGCACATCTTGAGATAGGTTTGTAACTCTATTTTTATTAGATACAGCAGCTGCAATCATAGCAATTATTTCAGAACTTAGCCATCTAAATCCATCTTTCCACTCTATACTATCTTTTACATTTTTTAATGCATTTGCAATAATCTCTCCACCATAAGTTAGCTCAACTTCTGCTGGTGTTGGAAATTTAACTAGACCACTTAAATTAAGTTCTGCTAAGCTTTCATTATTTAAACTATCTGCACTAATCTTTTTATTATCACTATTAACTATTGCTAATAATATATCTGCACTCTCTTTTTTAATTAACATTTTTACCCTTTTTCTTTTTTTGTGAAATTATAGATAAATAAGTTACTAATTTTTGCAACTCTAGTAGCATTGATAAATTTTAGTTCTAATTTACATTAGAATAGTTTTATATTCTAAAAATATTTACAAGCAAAATCTTTATATATGGTATTTAATCTCTAATTTAATATTTTGGTTTAATACAATAATATGGTATAATAATTATAAAAAAAGGTTAGCTATGTCA
>CAYMGA010000205.1:0-2181 GCA_964389865.1 uncultured Nitratifractor sp. | reverse complement strand
TGGTATGAGATGGGGTATGTTCTTTATTGGTGAGTATGCAAATATGATTACAATAGGTTTCTTAGCTGCTATAATCTTCCTTGGTGGATTTAATCCATTATGGATTATTCCTGGTGGTTTAGCAATTATTTTAAAAGTCTCTTTCTTCTTCTTTTTAATGTTGTGGGTTCGTGCAGCTTGGCCACACATTCGACCAGATCAATTGATGTGGTTATGTTGGAAAGTATTAATGCCACTAGCAGTAGTTAATATTTTAATTACTGGTATAGTAACGATGGTTTAAGGAGTATAGATGAGTTTAGATAATTTAAAAAACAGAAATGTAGGCGTGCAAAACTATAAAATGCTCGACCTTGAACCAACACCTACAACAGGTTGGGGCAAGTTTAAAAGGGTGGCAAAACGCTCAATTAAACTAGAGCTATTTACAGGACTTAAGGTAACAATTAGAGAGATGTTTAAAGCTCTATTTATGGGCGAGATGCACACAACTAAATATCCATTCGAAAAACTACCAATAAGTCCTAGATACAGAGCAATCCACGAGATGAAAAGATTACTAGAGAGTGGTCATTATAGATGTATTGGTTGTGGTCTTTGCGAAAAGATATGTATCTCTGATTGTATAAAAATGGACACAAGATATGATGAAAACCAAAGAAAAGAGGTTAGCGAATATACAATCAACTTTGGTAGATGTATCTTCTGTGGTTATTGTGCAGAGGTTTGTCCAGAACTTGCAATCGTTCATGGTGGCAGATATGAGACGGCGAGTGAGCAAAGAGCTAGTTTCTCTTTATTTGAAGATATGTTAACTCCAATGGATGAGTTAATTAATCAAAAAGAGTATCCAGGTTTTGGTGCAGTATCGCCAAATGCTGATGAGAACATCAAAAAAACACCACTAGCGTATTAAGGAGAGTTGATGGAAGCTATAGCGTTTTATATATTTGGAGCTCTAATAATTGGACTCTTTTTGGTAACTATACTAAGTCGTGATATACTCTACTCTATGAGTTCACTAGCTGCTGGTATGGTTTTAATTTCGGGTCTATTCTTTATTTTGGGAGCAGACTTTTTAGGTGCAGTACAGCTAGTTGTTTACTCTGGTGCAGTTATGGCACTATATGCGTTTGGGATGATGTTCTTTGATGCAACAAGAGTAGTTAAAGAGAAGAACGGCTCTGGATTATTAGTCTTTTTATTAAGTGGTGCAAGTGCAGTTATATTAGTAATTATATTTGCAGCACCAGCAATAGGAAATCACATAAAGCCTTTGGTACAAGCTTCGAAAGGCTTAGATAATCCACATGCAATTGGAGAGGTGCTATTTACAAAATATTTAATACCATTTGAAGTTGCAGCAGTAATGCTACTTGTTGCAATGATAGCAGGTATTATATTAGCAAGTAAAAAAATGGATGAGTCACTATCTGAAGTTTATATAGGTGCAGATCCAGAGACTGAGAAAAAGGAGCAAGAATGACACTAACACTGACACACTATCTAATCTTGTCGGCAATTATGTTTACAATAGGATTAGCTGGTGTAATTAGAAGAAAAAATTTACTGATGCTATTTTTTGCAACAGAGATTATGCTTAATGCAGCAAATGTTGCATTTGCAGCTATATCGGTATATATTAACGATTTAAGTGGTCAAATGTTTGCTCTATTTATTATAGCAATTGCTGCTAGTGAAGTTGCCGTAGGTTTAGGGCTATTAATTCTAATCTATAAGAAATATGGCACTTTAGATTTAGATAACATTAGTGTAATGAGGGGGTAAATATGGAAAATTATGTATATATAGCACTTTTTGCTCCACTTGTTAGTTCTTTGTTTGCGGCACTTTTTGCTCAGACACCTAAGAAGTTACTTGTTGGAACAGCAGCTTCTATTTTAATTGGTATCTCTTGGCTAGCATCTGTTAGCTTGGCTCTATACTTAATGGAGAATCCAACGCCAATACATGTTGATTTGATGGATTGGATTGTAGTTGGCGATATGAATGTTAAGTTTGGCTTTACAGTTGATCAAGTTACAGCTACTATGATGAGTGTTGTAACAACAGTCTCTACAGTTGTTCATATCTACTCTAACTACTATATGGAACACGATAGAAGTTATAATAGATTCTTCTCTTATCTATCAGCTTTCGTTTTCTCAATGATGGTGTTAG
>CAYMGA010000204.1:0-2185 GCA_964389865.1 uncultured Nitratifractor sp. | reverse complement strand
AAAATCTCTTAAACAAATCTCTTCGCTATCTTGATTTGGCAAACAAAAATCTATTATATCACCTATTTCTGCCATTTAATATCCTTTAAATTTTTGCTAATTATATCAAAAAAAGTTCTATTATTCTCCATATTTTTCAAGAAAATATCAACCCCTTTTGGCTCATTTTTATTTCCGTGTAATAGTATAATAGAACCACTCTTAACATCTTCTCCTTTCGCAATCCACGCATTAGAGCCAATAGTTATAAGCCCAAAAGATTTAACCATTTCTATTGCTTTCTTATTAGATACCAACCCAGGAAATCTAAAAAAGATAGATGGCGTAATACCATTTTTAATTAACTCTATCTCTAAATCTAAAATATCTTTTGGTAAATTCTCCTCTTTTGATAGAACAAAATTATTACTAAACTTTAATTTTGGATGATAAATATGATAAGCTGTATGATTACCCCAAGTAATATCTAATTTACCCTCTCTTTGCCACTGCTTTAATTGATTAAAAGCGATTTGATGTTTTTGAATCCATCTTTTAGTAATAAACAAAGTAATAGGTACAGGATTTTGCAATTTTGTAAAAAGATAATTATACAATCTATCCTCAAAGCCATTTTTACTTGATGGACAAAGGTCAGTTGTTAATACAATACCATTACTGAAATGAGTTATTCCATCATTTTGCAAAGGAAATGGTGGCTCTATACTCCTATTTAAAAGCTTAAAATATCTACTATTTAAATTTGTGCATCTGCTTAAATTTTGCTCTTGAGAAGTAAAATTTGTATTTAAAGACTCTTCATTAACTATAAGATAATATTTTTTATTACTGTTAATTAAGCTTCTAATAACTACATACTCTTTACCTTTTAGATTAATACATCCACTAATTGGCTTATAGCTAAATCCAAAAGCTAGGCTGACTAAAACTGTTAATAATAAAACTTTTTTCATAAGCAACATTATAATACAATTATTTAAAAAAAGGTTGCAGATGGAGAGAATAGAAAATATAAATAGCTTTATTGTAATGGATATTGTTCAAAAATCAAGAGAGTTTAATGACTCTATACATTTTGAAATTGGTGAACCAGATTTAGAACCTCCATTAAGAGTGCAAGAGTTGGCAAAAAAAGCAATAGATAATAAAAATTTTTCATATACAAATAGTATGGGTTTAAAAGAGCTTAGAGTTGAAATTTCAAAACATTATAAAAGAGTTTATGCAGTAGATGTTAATTGGGAAAATATCTTAATTACTCCAGGAACTAGTGGAGCATTTTTGGTTGCATACTCTTTAACTTGTGACTATAACAAAAACCTAGCTTTTAGCGACCCAGGTTACCCTTGCTATAAAAATATTTCAAATCTATTGCATATAAATCCTGTTAAAATAGAAGTCTTTAGTGATACAAACTATCAAATTACAAAAGAGAGCCTAAAAAATAGGAGTATAGATGCTCTACAAATCTCAAACCCTGCAAATCCAACAGGGAATATATATGATAATAAAAACTTAAAAGAGTTAATAAACTACTGTAATCAAAATAGTATTGCTTTTATTAGCGATGAATTATATCATGGTTTAGTATATAATAAAAAGATAAAGAGTGCATTAAACTTTAGCAAAGATGTTTTTGTAATTAATGGTTTCTCTAAATACTTTTTAATGCCAGGATTTAGAGTTGGATGGTTAATAGTGCCAGACTCATATAGAAAAAAGGCAGAAGAGATAGCTCAAAATATATTTATATCTGCCCCAACAATTAGTCAATACTCAGCTATTGGAGCATTTGATTATAACTATTTACAAACTAAAACAGATATATTTAAAGCAAGAAGAGACTATATGTATAATAATCTAAAAGATATTTTTGAAATTCCAGCTTTACCAGAAGGTGCATTTTATATTTGGGCTAATATATCCAAGTATGAACAAGATAGCCAAATTTTTGCAAAAAAACTATTTGATAAAACACATGTAGCAATAACTCCAGGAATAGACTTTGGAACTAACAAAACAAATAAATATGTAAGGTTTGCCTATACAACAAGCTTAGATAATATAAAAGAGGGTATAAAGAGAATAAAACAGTTTATTAAACAAGAGTATAAAAATTAAAAATTAATCATCACTAAAATTAGTGATGATGCCCATGATGTCCATGTTTGCCTTCGTGATGTTT
>CAYMGA010000203.1:0-2201 GCA_964389865.1 uncultured Nitratifractor sp. | reverse complement strand
ACTTGATAGCTTTTAAAACAGCTTTATCTTTATATAACTGAGAGTTAGGATAAACTTGAACATCAATCTTACCCTTACTAAGCTCTTCTAATCGCTTTTCGAAAAATAGAGCCGCTTTACCCTTTGGAGTATTTTCACTAACAACATGACTAAATTTCAAAACGAAATCAGCTGCCATTAAACTAGAACTCATGGCAGTTATTGCAACTGCTGAAATCAATAATTTTTTTAACATTACCATACCTCCAATATTTTAATCTTATTAGTATAGTTTAATTTACAAAAAAAATCAAGAGATATTCAGTAAAATATAATACTTTAATATATTTTAGTTACTAAATGGGGTTATACAAGAAGTTTAGTCTTTTTTCTCTTCTGCTTTTATATCACTCTCCTCTTTATTTTTAATCTCTTTCTCCTCTCTTCTAAAGTGTTTAATTATCTCCATTTTTGCAAATTCATCTATCTTTCTTAATTTTTGTCTCTCTACAATTCTTAATTTAAATTTCAGAGCTTTTAATATATTTCCGGATATTTTTTTGACATCAGGTGGTTTACCAGTAACTTTTATTAAGTCATAAACTTTTCCATCTTTATAATGAATTTTTATTGTATCATCTACAAATTCTCCATGAGAAATATTAGAGTAGTAATGCTCCATACCAGCTGGACCTAATGCACCTTTTGTTTTCTCTTCACAACCATCTTTTTCTGGCTTTCTACCGGGGTTTAACAAATCAAATTTAGCAGCTTTTGTATAAGAGGTTATAAACTCATAAGTTAATAGAACATACTCTAGCTTTCTAGTTTGTATAACACTTTTTTTAGCTGGTGGAGCAAGAGGAGGGAAGTCTAATTTCGTTATCTCTTTTGGTAGTTCAAAATAGACATTTCCTGTTAAATCTTGAGATAAAATATCATCTTCTAAAGATGCTTTTGTTATAGTATCTTGAACATCACCAGGAAAAATTGCAACTTTTTTTATTGCCTCTTTTATAGGCTCTTCAAATATCTCAAGCTTTTTAGAAGCAATTTTAGGTAAAGCTCTATATCTAATCAAAGCCCATCTAAGAAATAGAATATAAGTAATTAATAAAATAATAGCTAAAATAATACTAAAAATATTCATAAATGATATTGAAATAGCAGTTAAAACTATAAAAGCACCATTGATATAAAAAAATCTAGATGGTTTATGCCAAAAATAGTGATCCCATAATCTTCTTTTATGATATCTTTCGACTTTTTTACACTTTTGTTTATTTAAAAGTTTCTTTTTTTTTGTATTAAAATCTAATGTAACTTTATCTTTATACATAAGGGAATAGATAAAAAGGTATATAGTTAATATAATTAAAAAAATATAGATTACTATAAATAAAATTAGTTTATTATCCAAAGTTTACCCCAGACTATTTTAATAAGATATTCTAACCAAAAAAGTTAAAACTAGTGCTGAAAACTTTGTTTGATAGAGTAGGTTTAACTAGCCTTAAATCTTTGAGACCATATATACTCTGCATTATCATAATTTAATGCACCATTAATAAAGAACTCTTCTAGCTCTTTAAGGCTCTCTAATATAAATGGGCTATAATCTAATAGTTCAAACTTTTCTACTTTTAGTTTAGAGTCTTCAAAACTATAGGGTTGAGATAGCATGATATAATCATTGTTTTCATAGTTTTTAATCATTAAGATAATAACAGAGTATCTTTTATTATCTGTATCTTCCATCTCTGCTGGATATATCACAATACCAGCTTTAGCATTTTGACTATTTCTCTCAAACATAGATACAGCTTTTGGTATTGTCTGCTCTAATGATATACCATTGAATATCTTTTTAAACTCTTTATCTTCTTGGTCTAAACCTATAAAAATAGGGTCTAATCTCTTTTGTTTATCTAAAATGTCTAATACATAAGTTAACATAAATCCTGCAATAGAAACAATTTTTTTCATCATATAGCCTAATAGTTTTTTGGATGAAATTATAGCGTAATATGTTGAAAATATGTTATAAAATCTATATATTATATCAAATATTGGATATAAAATTTTAATTTAAGCTTTTCAAATACCTATAATAAGGCTAGTTAATAGGTATAATTTTTTTTAAAAAAACTTATTTTTCCATAGCAAAAGTATATATTAGATATAATTTCAAAAACTATTTTAAGGTAATTAAATGAGCAAAA
>CAYMGA010000202.1:0-2245 GCA_964389865.1 uncultured Nitratifractor sp. | reverse complement strand
GTTTTATTGAAAAAGAGATGCCAATTCATATCTCTAATGTTAAGAAAGTAGAGGCATAATTATGAGTAGATTAAAAGAAAAATATATCTCATTAATTCCTACTCTTAAAGAAGAGTTAGAGATTAAAAATGCAATGCTTACTCCTAAATTGGAAAAGATTGTAATTAGTGTTGGTGCTGGAGAAGAGGGTAAAGATAATAAGCTTATTGCTAATATGGCTGATACTATCTCTTTAATAGCAGGTCAAAAAGCAGTAATTACTGTTGCTAAAAAGTCTGTTGCTGGTTTTAAAGCTAGAGAGGGTGCTCCAAGTGGTATTAAAGTAACACTTAGAGGTGAGAGAATGTATAACTTCTTAGATAAGTTAATATCAATTGCACTTCCAAGAGTAAAAGACTTCCGTGGAGTACCAAGAAAAGGTTTTGATGGTAGAGGTAACTATAACTTTGGTTTAGATGAACAGTTAATGTTCCCAGAAGTTACATATGACTCTATTATGAAAACTCATGGTATGAATATTGCTATTATTACAAACACAGAAGATGACAAAGAGGCTTACACACTTTTAGAGAAGTTAGGTATGCCATTTGCGAAAGGAAGAAACAATGGCTAAGAAGTCAATGATTGCTAAGGCTAAGAGAAAGCCAAAGTTCTCTGTTCAAGGTTATACTAGATGCTCTATTTGTGGAAGACCACACTCAGTATATAGAGATTTTGGTATTTGTAGAATTTGTTTAAGAAAAATGGCTAGTGAGGGTTTAATCCCTGGTATGCGTAAAGCTAGTTGGTAATTAAGGAGTAAAAGATGATGACAGATAATATTGCAGACTCTCTTACTCGAATAAGAAATGCAGGCATGAGAAGACTTGAGACTACAACTCTTCTACACTCAAAAATGATTGAGGCTATTGTTTCTATTCTTGTAGAGAAGGGTTATTTAGAAAAGTTTAGTGTAGAGGATTTAGGGAACAATAAGAAGAGTATTAAAGTTACTCTAAAGTATGATGAAAATGAGAGACCAGTAATTAATGAGATTAAAAGAATCTCTAAACCAGGTCGTCGTGTTCATAAAGGTTCTGATGAGATTAAAAGCTTTAAAAATGGTTATGGAACTTTAATCGTATCAACTAATAAGGGTGTTTTACCAAACGACAAAGCTAAAGAGCTTGGTGTTGGTGGTGAAGTCATCTGTAGTGTTTGGTAAGGAGGTAGAGTAATGTCAAGAGTTGGTAAAGAACCAGTAGCTATACCTTCTGGTGTAGAAGTATCTGTAGATGGAACAGCTATTATTGCTAAAAAAGGTAATTTAGAGAAAAGATTAGAGACTCATGGAAGAGTTATAATTGATATTGAAGAGAAACAAGTTAAGTTTAATAGAGTTGATGAAACAAAACAATCATCAGCTTTTTGGGGAACTTATAGAGCTCTTTTAAATAATATCTTTATTGGTTTAGATAAAGGCTTTAGTAAATCTTTAGAGATTAATGGTGTTGGTTATAGAGCAGCTGTTAGTGGTAAAACTTTAGAGCTACAACTTGGTTTTTCTCATCCTATTAATTTTGATATTCCAGAAGGAATAGAAATTAAAGTAGAAAAAAATATTATAACAGTTAGTGGAAGTGACAAACAACAAGTTGGTCAAGTAGCTGCTGTTATTAGAGGTTTCCGTCCACCAGAGCCATACAAAGGTAAGGGTGTTAAATATACTGATGAAGTTATCATTAGAAAAGCTGGTAAAGCAGCTGGTAAGTAAGGAGCCAAGATATGTTAAAAAGTATACTAAAAACTAAAAATAGACGCTATGCACAGCGTAAAAAAAGAGTTCGTGGTAATATCTCTGGTTGCGAAAGTAGACCAAGAGTTACAGTGTTTAGATCTAATAAACACTTTTATGCTCAAGCTATTGATGATACAAAAGGTCATACAATTGCTTACTCTGATGGTATTAAACTTGGTGTTAAGTCAAATAAAGAGGGTGCTACAACTGTAGCAAAAGATTTAGGCGACAAATTAAAAGCTGCTGGTATTGAGTCAATCGTTTTTGATAGAAATGGTTATATTTACCATGGTATAGTTGCATCATTTGCAGAGGCTCTTAGAGAGTCTGGAATCAAATTTTAAGGATATCTGATGGATAATATTAATAGAGACGATTTCGAAGAGATCGTAGTAAACATCGGTCGTGTTACTAAAGTTGTAAAGGGTGGTAGAAGATTTAGATTTACTGCTCTTGTAGTTGTTGGTG
>CAYMGA010000201.1:0-2252 GCA_964389865.1 uncultured Nitratifractor sp. | reverse complement strand
CAATGCCAATGAAATAAGATAAATGTTACATCTTTTGCTAAAAGCTGAAAGCAAAAAGCACAAAGCTTTTAAAGGTAAAATTATCTTTTAAAAGTATTTAATTTTTTGGTAAGGCTAAAGCCACATCCTGTAATTGCTTGACTTGGAACATTTTATACTATAACAAGCTAGATGTTTCAAAAAAAAGCTTTAGGTTGTGTGCTTTCAGCTTTTAGCAATGAAATAAAGCTTATTTCTTTGGCATTGCTTTATTCCGTCGAATTCAGGTTTTTAGCTTTATATCTTTAGTTTTTAAACTCTAAAATAGCTTCTTTTGCGACCTCTCTATCATCAAATGGTATTTTTTTACCATTAATCTCTATATAAGTTTCATCGCCTTTTCCAAGGATTAATAAAACTTCATCATCTTGTAACTCTTTAATAGCTTTTCGTATAGCCTCTTTTCTATCTATAATAGTCTCTACACCCTCTTTCCCATTAAGTGGTGCTATAATATCATCAATTATAGATTTTGGTTCTTCACTTCGTGGATTATCGCTAGTAACATATATTTTTTTTGCATATTTTGCAGCTGCTAAGCCCATTTTTGGGCGTTTATTTTTATCTCTATCTCCACCTGCTCCAAAAACAACAGCTATATCTCTATCTTTAATACTCTCTAGTACTTTTAACATTCCATCTGGAGTGTGTGCAAAATCTACTACTACTGATGGATTGTGAGAGACAACCTCCATTCGACCTGAAACTCCACCAAAGTTTATTACTTCATCACAAATCTCTTCTAGGCTATGTTTAGTTACTAATTTAACAGAAGCTACAGCTGCAGCAAGATTATATACATTAAATAATCCAACTAAATTAGATTCAAATGTTGCCATCTCTCCTAAATGATTAATTGCAGCTTTTATACCACCTTGAAGAGAGAAAGCCTCTATTTTAAAACTTGAAGGTTCATCTAGTGAATATGTATAAGCTTTATGGCTATTAAAAACTATCTTTTTTGCTTCATCTTTATTTATAAGTTTTAAACCATCATCTAAAAAGAAACTACTCTTTACCTTGCGATACTCTTGAATACTACCATGATAATCTAAATGGTCTTGCGTTACATTTGTAAACACTTTTAAAGCAAACTTTATATCTTCTATCCTATTTTGCACAATTGCATGAGAGCTAACTTCCATTACAAAAAACTTTGCATTTGCCTCTTTTGCTAATTTCATATTGTGTAAAGTTTGTAAAATAGATGGTGTTGTTAAACTCTTGTCTTCTACTCTTTTATCATTTAAAAAGAAACCTCTAGTCCCTTGTAATCCAGATATATAACCTAAATCTGTTAAAATAGAGTAAATTATAGAAGCAGTTGTTGTCTTACCATTTGTACCAGTTATACCAATAACTTGTAAATCATTTAGACCCCATTTGCTAATTAACTCTTTTGGTGTTATAATTTTTATATTTTTATCTAATTCTTCTATATATTTACTATTTTGTGCAGTTTTTAAAAAGAGGGTATTACTATTTACTTTTCGGGTATCTTCTGTAACGAAAATACCCTCTGATATAGGATAAATCACATACTACCCTTTGGAAGAAGAGAGTAAAGTCGTAAAATCTCTTGGTCATTATTATACATAGGAGCATGTGATTCTAAATAATCAAGTGCTACAGAGTAGTATCCATTTTCAGTAAGCTTTTTAATAAAATCTATAAATTGCCACTTTTTAGAGATAATAACTTTTGTAGAGAATATTGCATCTTCAAATGCCTCTTTAAAGTTCTCTTTTTGCTCGATAATTTCTAAAAAATCTTCATAATCTATACCATCATAAAGTGCCATATCTGCATCTAATAGTGAATATATATCACTCTTTATAGAGCCATCTGTTAAAGAGTTAGCTAAATGCTCTATATTTTTTTTGGGGTCACTCATACTATCTTTAATAGTTTGAAAATAGTAATAAAGCACTTGAGCCTCTTCTTTAAAGATAAAGCCCACATCTGCTAAAATTGCACCTACATAAGCTTCGACATTATCTTTATCAATAGATAGTGCTACTGCATATATATCTAATGCACTCTTATAATCTTTTTCTAAAAAGAGTCTTTCTGCTCTATTTAAAAGCTCATTTACTCTCAAGGTATCCCCTTTCTTCTCTTAATACTAAATAGTATTATAGCAAAACTTAAACTATTTATAATATTATATGATAAAACGAAATATTTATTGTGTAGTGTTACAATGTAACACC
>CAYMGA010000200.1:0-2262 GCA_964389865.1 uncultured Nitratifractor sp. | reverse complement strand
GATGGTGTCAAAAACTACTCTCTTTTTCAAATTTGAGGAGAGAATATTATTTTGCTAGTTTTAATATATTAAAAAATAATTCAAAATCATTTGGTAAAAAGTTATTTGATTTTGATAAACTTTACTTAAAAAAATTATTAGGAGAAGAAAATATGACTATTTATGAACAAACAAAAAAATTAGGTGATGGTATAGGACTTTATTGTGCAGAGTTAGGTGATAAAGATTTGCTTTTTAAACTTAGAAATATTAAAAACTATAAGCAGTTAATCTCTTATTTTAAAGATTTAAAGTTTTCTATACTTAAAAATGAAAATAAAGCAAAGTTTTCAAAAGAGTTTAATGAATCGTTGAGTGATATACTTAAAGATATTGAATCAAATTGGGAAATTGTAAGAGATTATATTGCAATTTATGCAATTGATAAATATATAGCAGTAACCTATGCTAAATCAAATCAAGGAGATAAATAATGTTTTTAAATATCGCATATATAACAAAAGTAAATATGGCTTCATTAAATGGAGCAGAAGGGACAGGTGGTAATATAACTGTAATGAAAAAGATAACAAATTCTAAAGGAGATGAATTTGCCTATGTTTCTGGTCAGGCACTTAGAAGATATATGAAAGAGACACTTTTGCAACTTGGTGCAAGAATTACTGAAATTGATGAAAAAGGTGAACCTACATTTAGAATCGATGATAAAGGGACAACAGTTGATTTAAATAATCTGAAAAACTGGGAAAAATATAAAGAGATAGCTTTTAAAGAGTTTGTTGATTTAGATTTATTTGGATATATGTTTCCAAAAGCTTCAAGAAGATGGTCGCCTATAAAAGTAACACCACTTATTTCTATTTTACCATATAAAGGAGAGTATGACTATTTAACTAGAAAACAAAAACCTAAAAAAGATGGAGACAAAAGTGGAAATATTGTTCAAATAGAGATAGATACTATGAATTTTATGAGAGGTAATATTATAATAAATACTTCTCATATAGGTTGTGAAGTAGATGAATACTCTTATGAAATCAAACCAATTCTTAATAATGAAGAGAGAAATAACAGATTAAATATTTTTTTAGAAGCATTTAAAAATTTTAATGGTGGAGCCAAACAAGCACGAAATCTTGAAGATATATCTCCTAAATTTATAATCATTACTAAACAAAAAACAGGAAATCCATTTTTGTTAAATGTTTTGGATGTAGATAGTAAAGGCAATATAAATATTGCCAATATTAAAGAAGCATTAGAAGATAATAGTTATGAGAATTTAGTTATTGGAATTTCAAAAGGTGTATTTAATAATGAAGAAGAGATTAAGTTATCATTTGATAATGTAACAACTGTAAATAAAGCAATAGAACAATATAAAGATTTGTTAAAGAGTAAGTAATGAAAGTAATACGATTTGGGATTGAAGGGGTAATAAACTCTTTTAGAATCCCCTTTTTTAGAACTTATCATAAATCATTTCTAGCACCACCTAAAACAACAATTATAGGAATGCTATGTAATATATCTCTAAAATCTCAAAAAGAATTTTTTCAAATTTTAAATGAAGATAAAATATTACTATCAGTAGTTATTAAGAGTATAGAAGGTAGTTGTAAAGATTTATGGAGTTATAAAACAAGAGATAAAAAGAATAGAGGGAAAAGTGTTATAAGAAGAGATAAATTTTTTATACCTACTTATACTATCTATCTTAAAATTGAAGATGAAAATTTATATAATGATATTTTAAATAGTCTAATAAATCCTAAAAATATTCCTTCATTGGGGCTTGATGATGAATTGATTTATATTTTTGATATAGAAGAGATAAACTTAATAAAAAATGATAGCAATAGAATAGATTCTGTTTTTATTGATATAGGGATAGAATATAAAGCTTTTGTTAAAGATATTAATCAAGCAATTGAACTTCCCACATCAAATTTAACACCTAAAAAATTTAAGGCTTTTGATAGTAAAGGCAAGTTTATATCAAGAGAGATAATAGAAGAGTGTAGGCAAGTTGAGTTTATAAATTGTGAAATAGAATTTCAAGAAAATGTAAATAGTTTTAAAGATACTGATCTAAATAATCGTTTGGTATTTTATTGATGAAAATAGTTGCAAAAAAGATAGAGAAAGATAACCAAGTTTTAGCTACTCAAAGTTTAGAAACTCATACTAATTGGGTTATAGAAGAAGCATTAAAACTTATAGACGATAACTCTTTGACTAAAGTATCTAAAATTAGTGGAT
>CAYMGA010000199.1:0-2269 GCA_964389865.1 uncultured Nitratifractor sp. | reverse complement strand
TAGAAGAGTTAAGTAAGGGTAGAATTGATGTGCAAGTCTATCCTAACTCTCAATTGTATAAAGATAAAGCAGTGTTAAAAGCTATTAAATTAGACTCTGTTCAGATGGCATGTCCATCTTTTTCTAAGTTTACAAAAACTGTGCCACAGTTAGCACTATTTGATTTGCCTTTCTTGTTTAAAGATATGAATCATGTTCATAAAGTGCAAGATGGTGAAGTTGGGCAAAAATTAAAAGATTTAGTAGCTGCAAAAGGTTTTGTAGTTTTGGATTATTGGGATAATGCATTCAAGCAACTTACTTCAGCAAAAAAAGCTCTTTTAATGCCTGAAGATGCAAAAGGACAAAAGTTTAGAATAATGAGTTCTAAAGTTTTGGAGGCACAATTTAAAGCAGTTGGTGCAAACCCGCAAGTTATGCCATTTAGCGAAGTTTACTCAGCACTGCAACAAGGTGTAATAGATGGACAAGAGAATACAAATTCAAATATCTATACAAAAAAATTCTATGAAGTTCAAAAATATATGACTCTATCTAATCATGGCTATTTAGGTTATTTGGTTGTAATGAGCAAAAAGTTTTACAATTCACTACCAAAAGATTTACAAGAAGATGTAAAACAGGCAATGAAAGAGGCAACTGCAAAAGAGAGAGAGCTTGCGAGCCAGCTTGATAAAGAGCAGTTTAATAAAATAAAAGAGTATGCAGATAAGAGTGGCAAATTAAAAATATATAAATTAGATGATAAGCAAAAAGCAGCTTGGAGAGCAGCTATGGAGAAAATCTATCCGGAGTTTTATGATAAAGATAAAATTGGTAAAGATTTAATAGAAGCGGCTAAGAAGGCTGAGTAGTTTATTAGTGATTGGTGAGGTTTGTAGGGGTCGATTTACCGACCAAGCTACTACTGTTGTGTATTAAGAGTTAATAGCATATATTACTCTCATTGCCAATGTCCTCATCAATACCATTAAAATAAGCTTTTTTCATTGCTTAAAGCTAAAAGCACAAAGCTTTTTCTTGGAACTTATAAGTTAAATATTAAATGTTTTGCTTTGTAACGAATCAAAAAACGGGGCTAAAGCCTCCGATTCCTATGAATTACAAAGTTTTATTTTGGAATCAGATGCTTTAGATCCGTTGATTAACTTAATGGCATTGAATGTCCTCATTGGGAATGCATATGAAGCTTTGATATACACTCCAAAGTCCCAGCTTTGGAGAGATAAAAAGCTTTATGCTTTATGCCTTTAGCTTTCAGCTTACAAATAAATTGGAGATTTTAATGAAATTTATTTTGCAAATTAGTAAACTTATCGCGGCTGTTGGAATTGCAGGTGGTGTTGCTTTGGCTTTTGTAAATGTTGTTGCACGATATGTTTTTGAATCATCAATAAGCTGGGCAAGTGAATTGACAATCTATCTATTTTTATGGAGTATCTTTTTTGGTGCAGTCTATTGCTTTAAAAAAGATGCTCACATTGCAGTAGATGTTTTTTTGCTTAAAGCACCTCCAAAACTTCGTAAAGTTTTGATGCTTATATCTTTGTTCGTAACTTTGGTTTATCTTATTGCAATATCGTATTATGGATATAAATATGTGCTATTGTATATTGATTTGGGTGAAGTATCGGTAGATTTAAATATACCTCTTTGGATTCCATATGTTGTTATACCTATATCTTTTGCTTTTAGTGCTATTGTTGTTATTGGTAAAATTTTTACTCTCTTTAAAACCCCAGCTAATGAGATATCTTTTAAGAGTGAGGCTGATGAGTTGATGGAGGAGATGGAGGTAGAGACAATGTTAAAAGAGGTGCATAAAAAGACAGGGGGAATGCTATGAGTATTGCATTTTTGTTTATACTTTTCTTTGGACTTTTGATTATTGGTGCACCAATTGCAATCGCTCTTGGTGCTTCTACCTTTTTAACACTTGTTACAATGACCTCTGCAAATCCTGTCGAGATTGCCGGTATGATATTTGAAAAGGTAGATAGTTACTCTTTGATGGCAATTCCTATGTTTATTTTGGCTGGAAATTTGCTATCTAAAGGTAGCAGTGCATCTCGAATAATAGAGTTTGCAAAGTCGCTTGTTGGGCATTTGCCTGGTGGTTTACCAATGGCGGCAATATTTGCAAGTATTATCTTTGCAGCTGTTAGTGGTAGTTCCCCCGCAACAGTTGTAGCAATTGGCTCTATTATGTTTGGAGCAATTCAGAGTGCTGGTTATCCAAAGCGATATGCGATTGGAACAATAGCAACTG
>CAYMGA010000198.1:0-2288 GCA_964389865.1 uncultured Nitratifractor sp. | reverse complement strand
AGCTCTATTTTAGGGGATTTAAAAGAGAGATGTTAAATATTAACACTTTAGTAACACTTAAGAGACAAAAGTGTTATTGCAGTGTTACAAAAAAAGTATTAAAATATGGGTATAGAATAGAGCTATAATTTTTTCTTGTTTATCTCTTAGCTCTATTTTAGCTAAAAAAGTGTTTTTGAAACTGTTTAAAAATAAATAGTTTTAAAAGCACTTATGTGCTTAAAATTAATATAAGGGGTTATTATGATAAAAAATGTAGGTATTGGAATATCAACAATTGTAGCATTAACAATTTTAGTTGGATGTGGTGATAGTTCTTCAGATAATAGTTCTTCAGGAAGTAATGGAATTGGACATTATGTTGATTCTCCAGTTGGTGGAGTTGACTACTTATGCGGAAATAATAGTGGAGTTACCGACAAAAATGGAACTTTTAAGTTTGAGACTAATAAAGGATGCGAATTTAAACTTGGTAATATAGTATTGAGGAAAGTTCCTTCAGATGAGTTATTTGATGGCAAAACAGTAATTGAAAATAATATTACAATAGCACAAGTTTTACAATCTTTAGATGATGATGGAAATGTAAGTAATGGAATTACTATAAAAGATGATATTAAAAAGAAATTTATAAAACAGATTAATGCGACAGTATTACCAACTAATGAAGCAGAGTTGTCAGTTGCTTTACAAAATATAGATAAAAATTTAGTAGATAGAGATAAAGCTAAAGAACATTTAATTGAAAATACAAAAAAGTTTATAAAAAAGGAGTTTGCAGGTAAAACATTTTATATTGTTGAAGAGGGTAAAGATGATATGATGCGAGAATACACATTTGATGAAAATGTTTCAAGTGTCAAAGTAATATCAATAAAAGGTAGTAATTTAAATAAAAAATATGATATTAGTTTAGATAAACCAAATATTTTAAAAATTGGTTTACCATACAAAATAGATATCAATAAAGATATTAAAAAGAATTATATAATTATTGAAAGTCCAAGTTTTGGTTCCGATAAAGGTGACAATTATAGAATGTATAAATCAAAAGCAAAAGCAGAAGCTTATCTTAAAAGTTTAGAAGACAAAGATGAACATAGTAATCAAAACTCTGGATTTAAAGTTAATGTAATAGATCCTGCAAATCTTTATGGAAAAACTATAAAATTTAATAATGGTCAATCATATTTAAAGTTTAATACTGATAGTAAAAGTGTAATAGTTAATGATGGTCATGAAAGCAGTGATGGGGATTATCAAGATTGGGTTTACGAAAATGGTGAAGTAGTTATTTGGAAAGGTAAATCTTGGCAGTATAGTTTTGCTCTTGGTGGTGATTTAAAAGTAGGAACAAAAGTTAGAATTAAGGAAAGAGGAGGAAAAGAAGTAAAATATTCTACTATTTCTTCAATTAAGTAATTTCAAAACTACTCTTGTAAATAGCTCCACCTTTTTTAAGGTGGAATGCATATAAATTATCGAATCAAGTTCGATAATGACACCCCCTCCCACTCTACAATGCTAATGAAATAAGATAAATATTACATTTTTTGCTAAAAGCTTAAGGCAAAAAGCACAAAGCTTTTAAAGATAAAATTATCTTAAGAGTATTTATCCTTTTGGTAAAGCTAAAGCCTTATATTCGATGGTATGCTTGATTTGAGATGTGTTATCCTTGAACTCCAAAAAAAAGCTTTTAGCAATGAAATAAAGCTTATTTCATTGGCATTGCCCCACTCTATCACTACCTACTACCACTATCCACTACTAACTATCACTTTTTTTTGCAACCCATAAAGCTTATATCTAAGCTCTTTTGCAATAGCAGAGTGGTTTGGGTTTGTTAGTTTAAAAGCCTCTTCTAAAACCCTTGCAGACTCTGTGGCTCGGCTGAAGTTGGCGTCTATAAGGTCTTTAAGAGTGGCTCTTTGCATTTCGCTTTTTATGCTCTCTTTGGCTACATCGCCTTCTATATCTCTAAATTGTAATCTTTTTGTATCGTAAAGTGGAGTTAGTTTGTGGCGAAGTTCTTTGAATTGGTAGCTTAACTCTTTGTTGTCGTAGATATATCTTTGCACATCTTCTAAGAGGCGAAGAGCCTCTCGTAAGCGATTTAGATTTGCATCTATTAATCGCTCTATTTTGTTAGTCATTATCCATAATTCCTAAGAATTGTAAAATAACTGTAAACATATTTAAGAAGTCAAGATATAAGCTTACAGCTGCATCAACTGGGCTATCATAAGCACCATTTGCTATGTTTTGAGTGTCATAAATTGTAAATA
>CAYMGA010000197.1:0-2340 GCA_964389865.1 uncultured Nitratifractor sp. | reverse complement strand
ACAAGCTAGGCTGTCCAATTAGCGATTATGTGTTGTCTCCAAAACTACCTGCTGGAGTATTCTTAATTGTAAAACACAAAGAGGAGCAACAAGCATCACTAAAATATTATAAATTAGGCGATGGACCATACTATGTATTAGAGCGAACTTACCACCTTTGCCATTTAGAGATTATTAAGACTATTAAAAGAGTATTAAGTGGAGGTGGAGTGTTATTAAATAATGGCTCAAATCCAAAACTTAGCGTTGCAGCAATTGCAAAACATAATATAAAAGCTGGAGAATTTATAAAAAAAGGAATTGGTAGCTTTGATGTCCGTGGTGAGGCAGTGCATATTAAAAATCATCCAAATCATGTACCAATAGGACTTTTAGCAAATGCTACTTTTATAAGAGATGTTAAAGAGGGAGAAATTGTTACTTTTGATGATGTTAAGTTGCCTGATAGCTTGGCACTAGATATATGGAAAAAAATAGCTGATAAATAAATTTTATGTTATAATTATCTAACTAATAAATAAGGATTAATATGAAAGGTATTATTTTAGCTGGAGGGAGTGGGACTAGGCTTTATCCTATTACAAAAGGAATTAGTAAACAGTTAGCACCAATTTATGACAAGCCGATGATTTACTATCCATTATCTATTTTAATGAAGAGTGGAATTAAAGAGATTTTAATTATCTCTACACCAACAGATTTACCAAGGTTTAAAGAGCTTTTAGGTGATGGTAAAGATTTGGGTTTAGAGTTTAGTTATGTGGTTCAACCATCTCCAGATGGCTTAGCTCAAGCTTTTATTTTAGGCGAAGAGTTTATTGGCGATGATGATGTAGCTCTTGTTTTAGGCGATAATATCTTTTATGGCGAAGGTATTGATAAGTTACTAGAAACTTCTGTAAAAAATGCTACACAAGATAATAATGCAACTGTATTTGGCTACTATGTAAAAGACCCAGAGAGATATGGTGTTGCAGAGTTTGACAAAGATGGTAAAGTTATATCTATCGAAGAGAAACCAGAGAAACCAAAAAGTAGTTACGCTGTTGTTGGTTTATACTTTTACCCTAACGATGTTGTGCAAAAAGCAAAAATGGTTAAACCAAGTGATAGGGGTGAGCTGGAAATTACTACACTAAATCAGCTCTATTTAGAAGAGGGTCGCTTAAAAGTTGAGTTAATGGGCAGAGGTTATGCGTGGCTAGATACAGGAACTCACGAGAGTTTGCTAGAGGCATCTAACTTTATTCAAACAATCGAAAATCGCCAAGGTTTAAAGGTAGCATGTATCGAAGAGATAGCTTATGAGATGGGATACATTAGCAAAGAGAAGCTTTTAGAGTTGGCTGAACCTCTTAAAAAGAATCAATATGGTCAATATATGATTAAAAGAGCAAATGAAGAGATAATTTTAAAATAAGGATTAAGTAGTGGCAAAAAAGAGTATTTTAGTAACTGGATGTGCAGGGTTTATTGGCTCAAACTTTGTTCCATACTTTTTAGAGAAGTATAAAGATTATTTTGTAGTAAATTTAGATTTGCTAACATATGCAGGTAACTTAGATAACCTTAAAGAGGTAGAGGGTAATGAAAATTACAAGTTTATTAAAGGTGATATTTGTAACCGTGAACTTGTAGAGTTTATCTTTGATGAGTATGACATTAAAGGGGTAATTCACTTTGCAGCAGAGAGCCATGTAGATAACTCTATTAAAAATCCTGGTGTATTTGTAGAGACAAATGTTAATGGCACATTTACTTTGCTTGATGTTGCCTATAAAAAGTGGATGCAAAAACCTTTTGTATATAAAGATGAGTATAAAGATTGTAGATTTCATCATATATCAACAGATGAAGTTTATGGAACTTTATCAGATGACCCAAATGAGCTATTTAGAGAAGATACTCCATATTCACCAAATTCGCCATACTCTGCATCTAAAGCAAGTAGTGATATGATAGTAAGAAGTTATGTAGAGACTTATGGGCTAAATGCTGTTATTACAAATTGCTCTAACAATTATGGACCAAAACAGCACGATGAGAAGTTAATTCCTACAATCATTAGAAAAGCTCTTGCAGGTGAGCCTATACCAATTTATGGCGATGGAAAAAATATTAGAGATTGGCTATATGTGTTAGATCACTGCAAGGGTATAGATTTAGTTTACCACACAGGCAAAAAGGGTGAAGTTTATAATATTGGTGGAAGAAACGAGCGAACAAATTTACAAATTGTAGATAGAATTTGCTCTATTTTAGATGAAAAAGTGCCACCAAAAAGCAGAATTGGAAAAGATAGCTATAAAGAGTTAATAACTTTTGTAGAAGATAGAGCAG
>CAYMGA010000196.1:0-2342 GCA_964389865.1 uncultured Nitratifractor sp. | reverse complement strand
CTTGGACTTGTTGAGAGTGAAATCTCAAAAATCTTAGACGAAGATAGCCAAATAGCAATAACAAACCTACCAGATAGCAAAAAAGGAGAAAAATTAATATGCCTTATAGAGGGTAAAATAGAGGTAAATGAGTTAAAAAGCAGATTAAAAGAGTTAAAAATAAATCCACTATTTATCCCTAGTAATTATCATAAAGTAGAAAATATTCCTAAGTTAGGTAGTGGAAAAGCTAACTTTAAAGCTATTAAAAATTTAGCTAAAGAGTTAGAAGCGTAAATTTTGCAACTTTTTTAGAGTATAATAGTAACTCTTAAAGGAGTTGTTATGAAATACTTAAAAATTATTTTAATAATAGGTATTGTGAGTGTTACATTAGAAGCAGAGCAATTGAATAAAAATAGATGCTTTAGTTATAACTCAAAAGAGTTTACTTTAACTCAATTAATATATAAAGGTGATAAAGAGATTCATAAAAATTTAAAATTAGATAAGGTAAAAATTTACTACTTTAAAGATAGTAGCCCTACAAAACCTATTACACTAGAGTACTCTATAAATGGACATACTAGATATTATAAGTATAT
This sequence comes from uncultured Nitratifractor sp., assembly GCA_964389865.1. Lineage (GTDB taxonomy): Bacteria > Campylobacterota > Campylobacteria > Campylobacterales > Sulfurovaceae > JAADEQ01. Next base: position 1,758 of record CAYMGA010000196.1, on the reverse strand, counting down.
ATTTTGCACAAATGAGAAAAATCAAACAAAGTGGTGTGGTATAGAGTGTGATGGGGGTGGTTTTCATCTTAAAAAAGATTTTTCTATATATGTAGAGTATCCTCTTAGAGTAGCTGGAGAATCACCTGATGACCCTGATGTGCCAATAATAGAGTTAGCACAAACAAGTAAAAAATATCTTAAAGGCACAGAGTTTAAATGCCCTATTAAATTGCCAAAAGTAGCAGATAATATAGATGATAAATTCTATAAAGATAATCCTAATGGCAAAAATGTATGTTACGATTATAAATATAAAGATAAATATTTTGGATGTTTTAGAAGTACTAAATCTTGCAGAGATTTACATCGACAACACTTTGGAAAATATGGGACAAAAGAGGCAACAAAAAAAGCTTTAAATAGATGTAAAAACTCAAAACCAAATAGCAAATATAGCGATAACCCAAAAGGATTATATGTATGTTATGACTATAAAGATGAAGGTATATATAGTGGATGCTTTAGAAGTATTGAATCGTGCAAATCAAAAGGCAAACAGCATTTTGGAAAATACCCAAATATTATAGAAAGTCGTAATGCTTTTAGAAGGTGTATAACATCTATGCCAAGATAGTTTTGTAGTTATTTTGTTACCATTATTTATTAAAATTATATAATTTAATCTCAAGGATATAAAATGGGAAAAGAGAGATATGCAATTGTTATCGAATACCCAAAAGGTAGTGACAAAGGTCCTGACCAATTTAGACCAGATACTAAACCAATACTTAGAGCAGTAAAATCTTATGCTAAATGTGATGGTGAAGTTGTTTTTTATACTCATAAAAGACGGAAAGAGTTAAAAGAGTATCTCTTAAAAGTTACAAAAGATAAAGATGCAATCGTTATTAGCCGTATCAATCCAGGGAACTTAAAAAGAGTAGATACATATTTTCAATTCTTAAATGAACTTAGTAAAGAGGGAATGCAAATTCATACTCATCCAGATGTTATGATAAATCTTGACTTTAAAGATATTTTATATAAATTAAGAGATAAACCATTTTGCGATAAAAATACAGAGTTTTATAGAACATTCGAAGAGTTTGAAGAGATTTTTCCTAATAGATTAAAAAAAGAGAAGATAAGAGTTTTAAAGACAAACTATGGCTCTACTGGAGAGGGTGTATATTTGGTTAGATTACAAGATGATGGCTCTATTATATCAACAGAAGCTGTTAATAATGTTAAATACTATTATGATGATATAGATGATTTTTTAGCAAATTTTGAAGATAAATTTGATGATGATATAGATGAGAGTGAATTAGTATATTTTAAAGGGAAAAGTGGATTTGTAGATTGTAGATTTTTGCCAAGAATTAGTGAAGGTGAAATTAGAGTTTTAATTATAAACGATAAACCTGTTAGTATTGTTCATAAAAAGCCTCAAGAGGGAGAGTTCTCAGCAACACTATTTAGTGGTGCTAAATATCAATATGATAAACCCAATAATCCAAAATGGACAGATATAGTCAAACTTACAACAGATGCATTTGAAGATATAAAACCACATTTACAAGGAAAAGACTTCCCTCTACTTTGGACTATGGATTATATTTTAGATTATGATGAAAATGGCAAAGATAGATATATTTTAAGTGAAATTAACTGCTCTTGTGTTGGTATTACAACAGAACCAGAGTTAGCTAATGAGGTAGGTAAGGTTTTTGCCTAACTCACCAAATGATGAATATAAAAATACTCAAAACTATT
>CAYMGA010000195.1:0-2349 GCA_964389865.1 uncultured Nitratifractor sp. | reverse complement strand
ATATTCCGAAAAAAAGCTTTGCGCTTTGTGTATTCAGCTTTCAGCGATGTTACTCTCTATACACCTCTACTCCTTTGAAATTCATTTGTGTTTAATTTTTACTAGCTACTTAACTTGACAAAGAGCTTTCAGTTAGATACTATTTTATTAATATCAAAACTAAAAACTGTTCGATTATTATCACTTTTTATATCTAAAGATAGATTATGAAGTTTTAATATATAATCAACAATATATAAGCCAACTCCTATAGAGTTATTCCAACTTACTTCATTTACTCTATAAAACTTCTCTTTAATTTTTTCAATATCTTGAGGCTCTATTCCAATACCATAATCTATAACCTCAACAAGACCATTTTTACACTTTAAAATTACTTTATCTTCAGAATATTTTAATGCATTATCAAGTAAATTAATAAAAATATTTTCAAACATATTTTTATCTGCTGTAACAAATATATCACTACAATCTAACTCTATATCTCTATTTTTATACTTTTGTAGCAAAGTATCTTTAGAACTTATAGCAACATCTTTTAAATTAAATCTATTTAAAGTTAAAGCAATAGCATTATTTTCTAAATTTATAGAGAGTGCTAAAGTATCTATCATATTAGATATTTTCGCTGCATTATCCTCTATTTTAGTTAAAAACTTTTTCTTTAATTCACTATTTAAATCTGGTGTATCATTAATTGTTTGTGCATACCCAACTATCGCAGCTACTGGATTTTTAAACTCATGGCTAATAGCCGAAATAATATCACTTTGCCTCTTTGTAATATCTTTTAATCTCTTAGTATATCTACTCTTTTGTTTCTCTCTCTTTTTTAACTTTTTGGCAACTTTTTCTATTCGTTTGCCAATATCATTAAACTCTTTACAACACTCTAAATTAGATAAATAGATAGAAAAATCTTTATTTAAAAGAGAATTTAGTGCCTCTTTTATCCTTTTACTATCATTAGTTATTTTAATATTTATTTTAGAACTTATGTAAAATATAATTAAAATCAATACTATTAAAAATATAGCAACTTCTAATACAACTTTATATACAACATTTTGAATAGACTCTAAAAAGGCAGCAAATCTTAAATAACCTTGGGGTATTTTTTTAGCTACATAAATAAGGTCTCGTTTTAAAGTTGTAGAGTATCTAATACTACTACCCATTCCATTTAACTTTGCCTCTTGAATTTCTGGGCGTTTAAGATGATTTTCCATTTTATCTTTATTATATAAAGAGTCATATAATACAACACCTTTTTTATCAATTAAAGTTGCTCTTAAATTTAACTCTTTAGCAATAGTTTTAAGATAATTAATATCTATACTCTTATTAATAGTTGCAACTTTGACTGCACTAGATAATTTACCTATAATTGCTTTTTCTTGATTATTTTTAATAAAATAGTAACTTACAATTAATGCTATTATAAAAGTTATAAAACTAAATATTAAAGAAGTTCTAAAAAAGTGTTGGTGTAACTTTAACATATTTTATAACCAACTCCCCTAATAGACTCTATATACTTTCTACTCTTTTCTATTTTAGATTTAAGCCTAGAGACTGCCATAGTAACACTTTTGTAACCAACATCTTCTTGCCAAATAACTTCTAAAAGTTCATCTCTACTAATAGCTCTATCTCTATTTTTTATTAAATATATAATTAGTTTTAACTCCAATTTAGTCAATTCTACTTTTTCATCATTTAAATATAACTCTTTTTTTGACTCATCAATTACAATATCTTTATACCTTATTTTAATAGTAGTATTACCTAAATATCTAGCTAATTTTGCTTTTACTCTTAATAATAGTTCATTCATATTAAAGGGTTTTGTTAAATAATCATCTCCCCCTCTTAAAAACCCCTCTTCTATATCACTTGCACTACTTTTTGCAGTTACAAAGATAACAGGCATATCATACCCTTTATCTCGTAAAGTTTTAACAAACTCACTACCTTCAATATTTGGTAAATTTCTATCAACAATTAATAAAGATATATCTTCCTCTTCTAAAGCTTTCTCTACACCTTTAGTACTTAAAAAACCTATAACATCATATCCTGCAGATGTTAAATGAAACTCTTCTAACTCTAAAAGGTCTTCATTATCTTCAATAATTATAATTGTTGATTTCACTACCTCCAACTCCTCTATACAAATTTAAGTAGTAACCTAAAATTAAAATCAAATTATAATATCAAGGGGTATAGGTGTAGAAGTGTGAAGGGGTAGAGATAATAAATTGATAACAAGATATTACTATCTATACACCTCTTCTCCTCTACCCCTATACTCCTTTGAAAGTTATTTATGTTTAATTTTTACTAGTT
>CAYMGA010000194.1:0-2375 GCA_964389865.1 uncultured Nitratifractor sp. | reverse complement strand
TCTAATATAATATCAAGGGGTATAGGTGTATAGAAGTGAAAGAGTAGAGATAATAAATCGATAATATAACATTACTCTCTATACACCTCTTCTCCTCTACCCCTATACTCCTTTGAAAGTTATTTGTTTTTAATTTATAGTAGTTACTTAACTACACCCTTCAAACTCTTCGTTAACATTTATTATATCTACTCTTAGAGATTTAAATCTAGCTGTCATTATATCTTCATCACACTCATCACCAAAAAGGGTATTTATTTTACTTTTTGCATGGTGAAAAGTAGCAAACAGGGTTTTTGGTTTTATCTCTTCTGTAAATACTACTTCTAAAACTTCACTCTCTCCATATTGGGTTTTTAAAATAACTCTATTTGCTAAAATATTTTTAGCCTCTACTGGAGCTAAGATTATATCTTTACTATATTTTTTGTTTAGCCTATCTGTCTGTCTAGTTTGCGCAGAGTTATTATAATGAACTAAAGTTCTACCTGTTGTTAAATACCACCCTTTTAGGCTATTATTATAAAATTTATCTTTTAAAATCTCTTCTATCATTCCTCTTTTTTTCCACTGATTATATACAAATTTCCCAAGCCCATTATCGGTTCTAAAATCTAAAATATGCAAAATTGGTGTATCTTCGTGATATATTGGCCACTGCATTCCTCTTTTACTGTGTCTCTTTAAGCGATAATATGCTGCCCCACTAAATCGACGATGTGCTACTTCTCTAACTTCATTCCAAATATCTTCACTTTTAGTGTAATTAAAGTTGCCTCCAATTTTATTATCTATTGCTTGAATAACTTCCCAATCATCTGGTAAATCAGACTCAACAAGAGCTTGTGATAGATGCAATCGTCTCATAGCATTTACATAAACACCCTCTTTTTCATAAGCACTCTTTACTCCAAAAATTATGTCAGCTCTACTTGCAATATCATTTATAAAAAGCTCTTGAACTACTAAAAGTTCTAAATTATCAATTGCTTTAATACTCTTATTTACATTTGGGTGAATATGGGTTATATCTTCTCCCATATTAAATAGAGCCTTTATATTACCCTCTATCATCTCATCAATAAGCTGAGGAGTCATTAAACCAATCTCTTTTGGCTTTTGGTAATCTGGTGCATAATATGGTAAACATCCCATATCACAAGCACCCTGCACATTATTTTGTCCACGAAGTGGCATAAGCCCAGCACCACTCTTACCAATATTGCCTGTAAGTAAGGCTAAATGGGTAATTGCCATAACTGCTTTACTTCCATCAAGATGTTCAGTAACTCCAAGTCCCCAAAATATCATAGACTTTTTAAGTGCATACTCTCGTGCTATATTTGGGATTTGAGTTGATAAATGCTCATAACCTTTTACTCTTTTAAAAAATTCAGGATTTGCATATGGGTCATTTAAAATTTTATCTTTAAACTCTGCAAAATTATCAGTTCTATTTTTAACAAACTCTTTATTATAAAGCTCCTCTTTTAATATAACAAAAGCCATCATATTTAAAATTAATAAATTGGCTTCAAATGGAATTAAACAGTTATATTTAGCTCTTTTTGCAAGTTTAGTTTCTCGAACATCGATAACTGCTATATTATCTTTGGTTGAGCAAACATCCAATAGCCTATTTGCCACAATTGGGTGAGCCTCCATTGTGTTTGAGCCAATTACAATAATAAATTCGCTCTCATAAATATCATCATAAGGATTTGTAGCAGCACCCTCTCCAATAGTTGCTCTCATTCCTTTTAGACTTGGAGAGTGACAAACTCTTGCACAATTATCAACATGAGGTGAACCAATAGAGTCTCTACAAAATTTTTGAAAAATATATGCATTTTCGCAACTTGTTCTTGCCCCACCAATCGCACAAATAGCTTTTGCCCCATATTTTTGTTTTATTTGGTTAAGTTTTTTAGCAACAATCGTAGTTGCATCATCAAATGAGCAACTATAAAATATATTATCATACTCTTTAAATTCAATATCACTACAAATATCACTATTTTTTACCACAAAGCTTTTACGAATTAAAGGTGATTTAATTCTATTTTGACTATCTACAAAATCAAAGCCAAATCTCCCCTTAATACAAAGCTTTCCTTGGCTTACTACACCATCTTTTTTAGCATAAATTTTTTTAATTTTATTATTATCAACAATAGCAGTTATATCACAACCAACTCCACAATATGTACATACACTCTCTATCTCTTTACTCATAATTTACCTTAAGTTTTTATCTATTTTTACATAAAAAGCTTAAAGTAAAATTTATACTAAAAATTATAGAAATTACTTTTCTAGTAGTAACCTAAAATTAAAATTGAATATAATATTATTATCTATACACCTCTTCTCCT
>CAYMGA010000193.1:0-2379 GCA_964389865.1 uncultured Nitratifractor sp. | reverse complement strand
TTAATAATTTTGAATTATGAATTTTGAATGCTCAAGTCAGTGGTTTATGTAAAAATAGCACACCAATTAGAGAGCTAAGCATTGTTATTAAAAAAAATAGAAAGCTAAATGCTACGCCAATATCTGCATTTACACCAATATAAGTTAAACCATAGAGAAAAGTTAATTCTCTAACTCCTACTCCTCCAATTGTAATTGGTAAAATTGCAACTACAGAAGATATTAAAAATAGAACTAAAAACTCAATTAAAGGTGCTTCTTTTGGTAAGGCATAGATAATTGCAATAGCACTTAATAGCTGAAATATTTGAACTAATAACCCTAAGAGTGTTGTTTTTGTAAAATATTTTAAAAAGATATTATATCTTTTGCTAAAAAAGTAAAATATAGGATAAGTTAATATTATTGTTATAATAGAGAGGTAATTTAGTGGCGTAATGGCATATTGACTAAATATAAAAAGTGTAGATGCTAAAAATATAAGAGCTACTAATCCACTAACTCTATCAAAAAAGAGTGCTTTTAAAATATGAGTTACTTTTATATTAAATCTCTTTTTTAAAAGATAAGCTTTATAACCATCTCCACCAATACCTCCAGGTAAAAATAGGTTATAGAACATGCCAACATAGTATAGTATTAAATTATTAATTTCATTTAAATCTATGCCTATCTCTTTAAAATAGAGATTTAATCGAATAGAGCTTAAAATTTTAGATATATTAAATAGAATAAAGGCAACTGCTAAATAGAGTAAGTTGCTCTTCTTTAAAAGAGATATTAACTCCTTGTAGTCAATTTGCTTTAATACAAAATAGATTAAGGCAATAGAGATAACAATTTTAAGCGTTGTTTTTATCTTTTTTGCCATAAAATATCTCTTTTATTACATATGCCTTCTTATTTTGAGATTCATAATATGTTCGCATTAGTATCTCTGCAATAAAGCCTGTAGTAATAAGTTGAATACCACCAAGAACAAGTAGTAACCCTAAAACTAAAAGAGGTCTATTTCCAATTGACTCCCCAAAAAGTTTTAAAATTAAAAGATAAAAGTTTATAATTGAACCAATAAAAAACATTCCAAACCCAACAGTTCCAAATAGATGCATAGGTTTATTAGCATATTTTTGGAAAAATAGCATAAGCATTAAATCACTAATTACTTTAAAAGTTCTACCAATTCCATATTTGCTTGTGCCATACAGTCTTGGGTGATGTTTTACATCTACTTCTCTCATTTTAGCACCATACATCTGTGCAAGAACAGGAATAAAGCGATGTAACTCTCCATAGAGTCCTAAGTTTTTAGCTACATCTTTTTTAAATAATTTTAGAGTGCATCCATAATCATTCAAATAAACACCTGTTGTCTTTCTAATAATCCAATTTGCAATTTTACTAGGAATTTTACGCAAAATAAAACCATCTTGTCGTTTTGCTCTACGACCTGCTACAACATCCCAACCCTCTTTTTCTAAAATCTCTATCATCATAGGTATATCACTAGGGTCATTTTGTAAATCACCATCTATTGTAGCAACAAGTTCACCTTGTGCAGCATCAATTCCAGCAGCCATTGCTGTTGTTTGTCCAAAATTTCTATTAAATACAATTAGTTTAACTCTATCATTAGCACCCTCTTTGATAAACTCTATAGTCTTATCTTTAGAGCCATCATCTACAAAAATAATCTCATAATCTATACCATCAAGTGCTTTATAGACTTGCTCATAAAGTGGTTTTATATTATCTTCTTCATTCATAACAGGAATTACTAACGATAGCTTCATTATAAACCTTTTTTTATTATAATTTTACTAGATATTATTTAAAGTGTAGGTAAAAACCCTCATAATAAGGGTTTTAAAAAGTTATTTTCTTTATTTATAACATGTTTCATCAAATTAAAACCAAAGGAGTAGAAAAATAAATCTTAGGTGGCCGGGAGAGGGGGATTCGAACCCCCGGTGGCTCTCGCCACACCGGTTTTCAAGACCGGCACGTTCAACCGCTCCGACATCTCCCGACAATAAAAAAGTGTGGAGGCGGCACCCAGATTCGAACTGGGGATCAAAGCTTTGCAGGCTCCTGCCTTAGCCACTTGGCTATGCCGCCATAAGTAAAATAAAAATTAAAGAATACTACTAAAAGGGAAAATAGTATTTTTTGATTTTTAGTGGTGCCCGAGGCCGGACTTGAACCGGCACGGCCTAATGGCCAAGGGATTTTAAGTCCCTCGTGTCTACCAATTCCACCACCCGGGCATATAATGCACGGTGCGACACCACAAATGGAGCGGGAGACGAGATTCGAACTCGCGGCCCTAACCTTGGCAAGGTTATGCTCTACCCCTGAGCTACTCCCGCATTTGTTTCT
>CAYMGA010000192.1:0-2390 GCA_964389865.1 uncultured Nitratifractor sp. | reverse complement strand
AACTATTTTATAAAAGTTCCAAATGCCCACCCACAAAATAGATGGGTGGAGACTAAATGCTTTGATAATAAAGCTGAAACGAATCTTGTCAAAAAAGATATTAATAGTTTATTAGTTGTAAGTTGGCATAATAGTTTTTGTGAAACTCATAGCAATAAAAAAGAGTGTAAAAGATTTGGAGGGGAGGGTAAAAACCATTTAGTTTTACATGGACTTTGGCCTCAACCTAGAAATAATACATATTGTGGTGTTAGTGAAAATATTAAGAAATTAGATAAGATGAAACAATGGAGTGCATTACCAAGTTTAAACTTAACTGATAAAACTAAAAGTTTAATGAAACTCTATATGCCAGGATTTCAAAGTAATTTACAAAGACATGAATGGTATAAACATGGCACTTGTTACTCAAAAGACCCTAATAGATACTTTCAGGATGCACTTAATATGACAAAAAAGTTAGATGATACTATTGGTGAGTATTTAAGAGTAAATTTAGGTGCTAGAGTAACACAATATAATATTAACAAAGTTGCAAAGAGATTAATAAGTAAAGATATAGATAAAAAAATTGTAATGAAGTGTAAACGGGGTATTTTAAGTGAAATTTGGGTATCTATTAAAGGGCAGGGTAGTGATTTAACTACTTTAGTAAAAGATGCAAAAAATCTTCGTCCATCTTGCCAAGATGCAATAGTAGATAAAGCTGGAAAATATAGGAGATAATTATGTTAAGCACAGTAAATTTAACACAACGATATGGGAAAAGAGTACTTTTTGAAAATATAAATATTACATTAGACCCAGGTAAAAGATATGGTTTAATTGGTGCAAATGGTGCTGGTAAATCAACTTTTATGAAAATTTTAGCAGGAGAGTTAGAGCCAAGTGATGGAGAGGTGCAAATTCAACCAGGTGCAAAACTTGGAGTTTTAAGTCAAAATCAATATGCTTATGAAGATTTTACATTAAAAGATGCCGTTCTTTATGGCAATAAAAGATTATATGAGGCACAAAAAGAGAAAGAAAAACTCTACATGGAAGGTAATTTTGATGATGATGCCGTAAATAATAGATTAGCTGAACTAGAGATAATTTGTGCTGAAGAAGACCCAACTTATGAGAGTGAAGTAAAAATTGAAAAGTTACTAACATCTTTAGGATTTCCAATAGAGACTCATGATAACTTAATGAGTACAATAACAGGTGGTGATAAAGTTAAAATTCTTTTAGCTCAAGTTCTATTTTTACAACCAGATATTTTACTTCTTGATGAACCTACAAATAACCTTGATATGGAAACAATTGCATGGTTAGAAGAGGAGATTAAAAGATATGAAGGTGTTGTTGTAATTATCTCTCATGATAGACACTTTTTAAATTCTACAGTTACTCATATTTTAGATTTAGATTTTAAAACAATTAGAGAGTTTACTGGTAACTATGATGATTGGTATATAGCTGCAAATTTAATGAAAAAACAACATGAATTAGAAAGAAGCAAAAAATTAAAAGAGAAAGAGGAGTTAGAAAAGTTTATTAGAAGATTTAGTGCAAACGCTTCTAAAGCAAAACAAGCAACTAGCCGTCAAAAGCAGTTAGAAAAACTTAATATTGCAGAAGTTCAAATATCTTCTCGTAGAGACCCATCTATTATGTTTAAACCAAATCGTAATATTGGAAATGAAGTTTTAGAGGTTAATAATATTTCTAAATCTTATGGTGAGAATAAAGTATTACATGATATATCATTTAAAGTTAATAAAGATGATAAAATTGCAATTATTGGTGGAAATGGTGTTGGAAAAACAACTCTTATAGAGATTCTTATGCAAAATATAGAACCAGATAGTGGTAATGTAAAGTGGGGTCAAACAGTTCATACTACATACTTTCCTCAAAACACTACTGAAATTTTAGATAGTAATGAAAAACTTTATGAATGGATTCAAGGATTTAATAAAGATTGGCATATAGATGAAATTAGAAAATGTTTAGGAAGAATGCTATTTTCTGGTGAAGAGCAAGAGAAACAGGTAAGTTCATGTTCAGGTGGAGAAAAGCATAGAATAATGCTTAGTAAAATGATGATGGATAGTGCCAATTTTTTAGTATTAGATGAACCAAATAACCATTTAGACCTAGAAGCAATTATAGCTTTGGGTGAAGCACTTCATAATTATGAAGGTGGAGTAATATGTGTATCTCATGACCGTGAATTAATAGATGCCTTTGCAAATAAAATAATAAAAGTTAAAGAGGATGGAACAATAGATATTTTTGAAGGAAATTACGAAGAGTATATTACTTCTTTAAAATAAATAGAGCTTATGCTCTCTCATTGAGTTTTGCATAAAGTCTATTATCTTTTTATCACTTTTTTGTATAAT
>CAYMGA010000191.1:0-2409 GCA_964389865.1 uncultured Nitratifractor sp. | reverse complement strand
ATAAATATTTTGTCTTTAATATATTTCGTTTTTATTCCCTATCTCATTTTCTACACGTTCCAAACTATCGAAAACAGTGGTGTGTTTTTCGTAGCAAAATTTATAGATGGGATCATTAGTGTCTTTCCATAGTAATAGCTCTTCATTACCAGTTTTTTTGAATTCTTCGATAATATTTTTATACTTAATTATCATTTTTGTACAGTTCATTTCTTTGTATGTACTTTTTTGCATCTTTTTCTCTATCTCTTCTTCTTTTTTTTGTGTTAGCTTTTCTTTAGCTTTTTTTACTTCTTCTGTCTCTTTAATAGTACTAACTTCTTTGGATTTTGAATCAGTAACACTTTGATTCGTCACTAAAGCAGTATCCATGTTTGCTGCAATATCATCATTCAATATTAGATTTTTAATATTATCTTGAGTTATTTCTTCTGATGAAGCTTTATCACTTTCTATAACCTTGTCGTTTTTGCAAGCCAACATGCTTAAAGAAAGAACGATTAAGATAAACATTGATTTTTTCATAAATTTTATTTTTTTTATATTATATTATTTTATTTTCTTCCATAGATTAAATCACCCGGAGTATTTTTTAATACCTTTATTATTGAATGCTTGGAATTAAAAAGGCTGAATATTACAATTAAAATAAATATTAATAATATGTAAGGGCTATAAAATTTGAACATAGTATGACCAATTAAGATGTTTAGGATAATTGATAATAGCATATTGATCGCATAAGCCACTAAACCGGAAACTATAAGAAAAGTAAAAATAATCTTGATATAAATTATAGATAACTTTTTATTGCTTATACCAAAAGCTTTAAGTGTGCCGAGATTTGCGTTGATTTTCTGTAAATGCTTGGTTAGGATGCTATTGATAAAAAAGATTATGCTTACCATACTAAAAATGAATAAAATAAGGCTTAAAATAAATGTTAGATTGGATACTAACGAAAAATTTTCTTTTGCCTCTACCTGTGCCATATTAACTTCTATTTTAAATATGTTTTTCATTTTTTTCTTGAACTCTCTAATTTTATCCAGTTTGGTAAAATTAAATGCCAAGCGATGAGGTGATTTTAATACATCGTTGTATTCCGGACACTCGTTATTCCAATATATACCGTAAGCTTTTTTGTTTTTAAGTACATCTTTTAATAGCTTACGCAGTGTTTTAAAACTATACGCTTTAGAAAAAATAATTGAGTACAATATAGCTTTGTCTTGGGAAAATCGAGCGCTATCTTTCTTTATCATTTCGACTTTATAACCTTTATCTTCAAGCAATTTTGAGAGATTTTTGTCAATAGTTGTTTTTGAGATTAGTGTTATGATATTGGTGGTTTCTTGATAAACAATAAATCCTGAGGCAAAAGGATCAATTGTCATATTGTATGCCATATTGGAAGTAATAAACTGTGAATTATTAGGTAGATCATTAACAATAGCAGCAATGGAAAAAGAAACAACTCCATCATTTTGTTCCATAAATAAGTACGAAGGGAGCAAGTTTTTATTATAACCTAAATCTTTTATTAATTTCTTAGTGACAATGATACCACAATTATTGTATTTCTTTTTAATATCTGTTTTAGCGACGGGAATAACTAAGTTTTTGTTATCGACAATTTTATTAAAAAGTGATCCCGTATCTTGAACTGTCCGCCCTTTTATTTGATATATATTTTCCAAATCCTCTGAATAAAAGTTTCTGAAATTTATGATGTACTCTGAAATATTTTTCAAGTTAATAGTTTTTTTAATAGAATCTCTTCTAAAATATTGTTCAATATCGTCAAGACGGTTTTTAACCTTGACAGTGACTGGTACATCAACCCAATTTGTAAAAGGATTATTCATTCTTTTGTTTAAGTAATCCATACTACCGATACTAAAACTAAAGGCAAAGAATGTCAAAAAAAGGATGAAGACAACTAAGAAAAAATTAATTCCGAACTCTTCAGTTAAAGACAAATACTCTTTTTCAAAAAATAATTTATCAAAGTCTGTTTTTATATTGAGTATTTTATTATATATTGATTTTATTATCTTCATATTAATTAAAACTTAATGCGTCAAGAATAAGGTTTTTAATGTCAGGTATTTCTATACCTTTATAATCCGTCCATTTTTCATTTTCCTTGGTGTACATATTAGTATTATTAATAATACCCATTTTATTGCCATTTTCAAGTGTCTTGGGTGTAATTAGAATTATAGCATCACCAAAATTAAAAGCGAGGTCAGGGTCATGAGTGACAATAATACTTCCTCTTTTCATATCAAGAAGGGACTCCTTTATGCCATTCATTACATTAGATGCTGTTTTCTTGTCTAGATTGCCGGTTGGTTCATCACCGAAAAGCACTTCAAAGTTGGACATTAGTCCTCTTACAAATGC
>CAYMGA010000190.1:0-2410 GCA_964389865.1 uncultured Nitratifractor sp. | reverse complement strand
CCGACAATGACAGACCCACACCAATTACAAACCAACACTCAAACTAGTCAACAAGTCAACCAATATACAAATAAACAATTTTATTATACAAGTGCGTAAAGTCAGTTAAATTAATATCTAAATTAAAACTTTGGTTAGCTATTTTTAAAAATGCAACCTTAGTTGCAACTTATTTTTTGACTAAAATATATAATTTCACCGTGAATTTTAGAAATTTATATTTTAAGGAGTCAAAAAATGAAAAAAATTCTCATTTCAACAACATTAGCAACACTATTATCTACATCTTTAGTATTTGCAGAAGCTAATAATACAAAAACATTAACAGCGAATGCAGTTACAACTAAAGCAGTTAATGTAGCTAAAGATAATGCACAAAAGAAAAAAGATGCTCTTAATATTGCTAAAGAGGCAGTTAATGCAGTAGCTTTAACACAAAAAGCTTTAATAGATTTAAGTAAGAAAGATACAAAAGCAGCTATTAAAGATATAGAAGATGCAATTGGGAAGTTAGAAGTTATTTTAGCTAATCCTAAAGCACCAGCACTAATTCCTATTGATGCTAAAGTGCTAGCAAAAGAGTATCATGGTAACTCAGATGATATATCAACAGCATTAATTAGCACTATTGCACTATTGCAAAACAACAAAATTCAAGAAGCAAGAGTCCTATTAGATACACTACAAGATGAGGTTGATTTTACAACTGTAAATTTACCTATGGCATCTTATCCAGCAGCATTAAAACTTGCAGCTAAATATCTACACGAAGGAAAAGTAGATGAAGCAAAAGCAGTTTTAGCAACAACTATACATACATTTGTTTCTATTACATCAGTAACACCAATTAGTATTTTAAAAGCTCAAGCACTAATTATAGAGGCTAGTAAAATTGCTAAAAAAGATAAAGAGAAAGCTTTAAAATATTTAGCAGAAGCAAAAGAAGATTTGAAAAAAGCTGAGCTTTTAGGTTATACAAGTAGGTCTGATACTACTTATAAAATGTTAAAAGATTCTATTAAAAAAGTAGAAAAAGAGATTAAAGGTAAAAATAAAGCAGAAAAACTCTTTGAAGATTTAATTAATAAAATGAAAGAGTTTAAAGAAAAAGCAGTTAAGTCAATTAAAGGATAAAAGATGGCAGTAGTAGGATTTACAAAACTAGAGGCTCTATTTAGAGCTTCAGAAGGTTTAGATATTCATAAAGGCGACGCAAAAGAGATTACCGATATTATCGAGCAAAAACTGCAAGACTTGTTAATCGCGGGTGAGCGAATTGCTAATTTAAATGGTAGAGATGTTATTTTAGAATCAGATGTTCCAATTACAAAAGGTTTACAAGAGACTATAATTGCTTTTAGAAAATTAGAAGAGAGTATTCCATTAGAAGATATTTTAGAACATTTAGCAAGTGTGCCACCTTTAAAGTATCCTCTTGCAGTTGAATTAGAAGAGAAATTGCCAGAGATTACAGGTGCTATTTTAATAACTTTAGCAAAAATTATTAAAGTTATAAATGGGGGAGGTAGAACATTTAGCCATGAAGATATAAAAAAAGCAAAAGAGATAGTAGATTTAACGCTATAGATTAAAAAAAGGAGGATTAAAATGATCAATTTTAAATTTTTTGCCAATGATAAAGATTTAACTGATAAATTTAGCAAATACTCTACCATTACAGGTATTTTATTTTTAATAATAGGAGTATTATCTATTTTTTATCCGGTTTTTGCATCTATAACAACAGCACTATTTTTTGGATGGTTACTACTATTTAGTGGTTTTTTAATAGCTTTTAATACATTTAAAACTAATAAAAAAGATTGGTATGGATGGTTAAAAAGTGTTATTTTAATAGGTGTAGGTGCATTAACTGTTTTAAATCCACTTGCAGGAATTGCAGCAGTTGGAATGTTATTTGCATTCTATTTTTTAATGGATAGCTTTGCATCTGTAGCTTTAGCTTTAGAGTTAAAGCCAGATAAGAGTTGGTTATTAGTATTTATAAATGGTTTAACATCATTTCTTTTAGCAATAATTTTATTAATTAATTGGCCATTTAGTTCACTTTGGATGGTTGGATTAATTGTAGGTATTAGCCTATTTTTTGATGGAATCGTTTTATTAACTCTTGCAAAAGCAGCAAAAAAGAGTAATAAGTAGCCAGTAGAAATTAAACACAAATAACTTTCAAAGGAGTAGAGGGGTAAAGGAGAAGAGGTGTAGAGAAAGTAACATCATAATTAATTTTTATCTCTACCCCTTCACACCTCTACACCTATACCCCTTGCTATTATATTCGATTTTAATTTTAGGTTACTATCTGACCTTACGCATTTACTTAAAATAAAAATCTTTACAAAATAAAATTTTATTATAATAGATTGTTAAGTTAAACCATACAATTGCA
>CAYMGA010000189.1:0-2448 GCA_964389865.1 uncultured Nitratifractor sp. | reverse complement strand
ATGTAAGAAAACACTATCTTGGAGAGGATTTTAAATTTTAACCTTAGTTTAATTATTTTTTATTTAGTTCATTTTGACACTCTACACAATATATAGCTTCTGGAATTAGTTTTAATCTATCAAAAGCTATATTCTCTTCGCACTCTTGGCATACTCCATAGTTTGGATTGTTTTCTATCTTGTGTAATGCATGAATTAATCTATTTTTTCTCTTTTTTAACTCGTCGAATTGGTGCATTGCAATATTTTGCTCAATTTTTAATGCTTTATGTTCTACTTTATCAATAGAGCAATCTTTCTTAATGGGATAGAGCTTTGGCTTAATAGCTTCTATCTCATTATCAATATTATTAATATAGGCTAGTATTTTTTCTTTAAGTATCTTTTTTTCTTCTTTTGTCATATAGATATATTACCAAACTAAAGTAATTTCCTTTTTACCCCATTTAAGTGCTTTTTTCTTATTTAAACCCATATATATATCTATTCTTTTTTTGAATCGTTTATTCATTTTATCTCTAACAGTAAATACCCCTTTTACCCCTTTTATTTTAACTTTTACACCATTTGTTAATTTATACTTTTTAATTAAATCTTGTGATACTGCAATAATTTTCATTCCTGGTTTTATTCTATTGTTCCAAGCTGCAAGAAATGGTGTTTTATCTGTTTGTCCAACATGAGAAGTATATGCAGTTGCAGTAACTTTTAAGACTCTATTACCAATTCTTTTTTTAGCAGTAGTTGTTTTAGTAGAACTTTTATTTATACTACTTTCATAATATATTTTTTGTCCAACTTTTATATGGTTACTTTTAAAAAACTTATTAAGTTTGACTAATTTAGCTAAAGGTGTTTTTGTCTTTTTTGCAATAGTTCTTAAAGTATCACCCTTTTCTGCTATATAATAGGGTTTATTTTTTAAGCTTTCTTCTATTCTCTTAAGTTTTAATACTTTTTGAGGAGTTAATTTGTTGCTGTTTTTAATATTTTTGATTTTGTTTAGAAGTTTTTTGTAGTTTTTAATAGTTGCAACTCTATTTTTTGATACTTTTGAGGTATCATTTGTATCAGATAGTTTAATATCTTTTACTTTTTTAATTATCTGTTTTGACCTATTACTAGGCTTAATCGTGGCCGAGGGATTAGATTTCTTATTTTGAATAAGAGTTTGTAATTTAGAAGTTTTGTTACTACCTTGTTGCCAATTTTTGTTACGATTATATAATGATTTTGATTTGTTATCATTATCTCGAATAGATTTATCTTTAGCTTTAGCTACTTTTACTTGTGGTTCAACAATAGCTGTATCAAATGGGTTACAAACTTGATTAATTGTATTTCCATCTTGACAATCTAAAGATGCAGAAACTTGTTCTACACAAAAACCAGCAAGAGCTACAGGTAGAATAAAATTCTTTTTTTTGTTCATTAACTATTTCCTTTTGTGATTAAAAATTTAATCATTACTGAAATATTAATAACCTTTAATGTCTTATCAAATTTAGGTTACTATATTATATATTAGCTGGTTATTCTATCATAAATAATTTAATTTGATTTTAATTATATAAATAGTATTTTAATTTAAGTTTTACTTAATATTTGAATAAAAGAGTCTTTTTATTATACATCTATATTGCTTAAATAATACCATAATATGAAGTATAAATATAATATTTAGTTAATTATTTCTTATTTTTATTTTAAATTTTAAGTAGAAGTCTACTTAATTTATATTCTTATTGCATTTGGATAAATTAAAAGAGTATATTCTCATCTCCAAAGTAACTTAAAGCCTTTTTATATACATCTCTTTTTATTGGGGATACTTCATTCAATAAATTATCAAGAGATACAAATTTATAATCTTTAAACTCAGGTATCTGTGTAGATACATTAACTTTTGCATTTGGTTTTAGCTTTACTACAAAATATTTTTGCCTTTGACCTATATATGGTCTTTTTTTCTCTAAAATATCTTTTGGAAAATCATAACTTATCCAATCTGGATGCTCAGAAATTATTTCTACTTCACTTGTGCCTATCTCTTCTTGAAGCTCTCTAAAAAGCGCCTCTTTTGGTGTTTCACCATTACTAACTTCAATTCCGCCTTGGGGGAATTGCCAAAAACCATCTATATCTATCCTATGCCCAATCAATATTTCACAAACTTGTGGATAATTCGATGACAAAACAATAACAGCAACATTTGGTCTGTAAACTTTTTCGTAACTCATACTTTTCCTTTATTTATAATTTCCCACAAACAAATTTACTTTTATAAATTTATTCATCTATACATTATAACAAAGCATAACTTAATCACAATCTAATAACCTGAGTTCGACGGAATAGCATAGCCACAGTTTCACAAGGTTTTTCTCTCCTCGTTACGAAGCTGGAGAGACTGTGCAAGAACCCCACTTCGCAGTCTCTAAAAACTTC
>CAYMGA010000188.1:0-2450 GCA_964389865.1 uncultured Nitratifractor sp. | reverse complement strand
AAAATAATGGTAAAGAAATTTGGCAATGTAATTATTGTCAGTTTACAGTAATGGACTAAAGGAGAAAGATTTGAAAGAAGTAAATTTAAATGATATTGTAGATGTAAGATTAAGTGAATTAGATCAAAAGAAACTATATTCATTGGAAAATTCATATGATTCTTTTGAATATCAGCTTAACAGTTCTAAAAATCCAATTGCATTGGATTGTAGTAGTAAACCTTACAAAATAATTAATGGACGACATAGAATTTATCTTGCAAGGCAAAAAGGATACAAAACTATAAAAGTAGTTTGTGCATAAAGATATTAAATTTATTAGTAGGAGAGATAATATGAGTGATATAGAGTTTTGTGGAAAATGTAATAGACAGCAAGAAAGGTCAAGAGATGGAGAAAAATGTAAAGTATGTGGTTGTCCTACAGTTACTTGGGTAAGTTATGAAACAGCAGAGCAAGTTATGGAAAAATGGAAAAGATTGTGGGGTGCACGTTGTTCTTGATAGATAAGAGTAAAGGGATTTAACTCTTTACTCTAAAAACTATATTTATTAATTACCTAAGTAGTAAATTTTGATTTATTATTTTGGTAATTAGTAATATTTTAATAATTGTCAATTAAAAAATAGGAGGAAATATGGGCTTCAAAAGTTATGTAGATACAATCGAGAGAAAAGATACTATAGAGTGGATAACTCTTAAAGAGTTAGAAGTGAAAGAAAAACATATAGACGAAGCACTAAAAACAGGTGCAAACGATGCAGACAATTTAAAGCATTGTGAAAATTTAGATAAATACAATAAAAAAATTACACTTGACGAAGAGAATTTTCTAAAAAAGTTAAAAGATGATGTATCAAGTAAACAAGAGAGTATCTCAAGAACTATATTAAAAAAAGCAAAAGAAGAGCTATCTTTAATGTCATCACAATTCTTAGAGAGTGAAAACTTTAATATTAAAAAATTATCTAATATTTATAAAGATGTTTTAGATAGAAAAGCATCAGATTTTAAACAAAATTTAGGTGGTTCTTTAAGTAAATATATTAGAAACAATCGTCACTTAGCAAGATTTCAAGTATTAAATAATTTAAATAGAGATGCAGATTATCCAAAAAGCAAATGGTTATTTTGGGGTATATTTTTTATTGTTTTAGTTGCAGAAGCTATTGCAAACTCTTACTTTTATGCTCAAGGAAGTGATTTGGGCTTTTTGGGTGGAATATTGCAAGCTTCTTTAGTAGCACTTGCAAATGTTGTTTTGTCTTTTTTTATAGGGTTTGTTGTTTTAAGATATTTAAATCATGTCAATAAAATTAAGAAATTTATGGCATTTATAGGGTTAATATTATCATTTGGTTTACTTTTTTTTCTTCATTTAGTTACTGCACATTATAGAGAACTTTTAATTAAATCACCCGATAATGCAACATCACAGGTATTAAAAGATACTTTTAATCAGCCATTTAATATAAATGATTTTGAATCTTTAATATTAATAATAATAGGATTTGGTATAAGCATATTAGTAATCTGGAAGTCATATAGATTTGATGATCCATATCCAGGTTATGGAAAAGTATGGAGAAAGTGGGAAAAAACTCAAGAAGCAAAGAATAAAGATATTAAAAAATTTAGAGATGAAATTGGTGAAGTATCTAATGGATTCCAAGAAGATGTAGAGAAACTAAATAAAAATGCAAATTATACAATAAACTATATTGGTCAAATCTTGGATGGATTGCATACTTACAAAGCAACAGTAGATACATATTTTCAAAATACTAAAGAGAATGCTATGCATATTGTAAGAGCTTATCGACAAGGATACAACAAAGTTGCACAAAAAGAGAAATTATTAGTTGATGAAGATATTACAAGTAGTGTAATTACATATTTAGGCTTAGATACTTTAATGCAAAAATATCAAGAAGTCATAGATTATGCTCAAGATGTTAAAGATAAAATTGATAATGAGATAATTCATCTAAGTAATAATAAAGATAAATATATTAATGATGTAGAATATATGATTGATGAGTTAAAAGATGAAGATAAAATAGAGTCTATGATTGATGAAGTTTATCAAAAAGAGACAAAAGATATAGAAGAGAGAGAAAAAATTAAAGATTCTATGGAGCATTAATAAATGACTAAAGAAGATAAAAAGGGGATAATTTTAATTGTAGTAGCAGTAGTAGTTGCTACAATTATAGGTGTGGTTGCTTATCAAAAGAATAAAAACAAAACTTACTTTAATAAGCAAACCCTTTGTCCTACTAATAAGAGTTATGATAATAGAGTAGTAATTATAGATAAAAGCGACAAATGGTCTTATAGTGATTCAGATAGAATAGTTAGACTTATCAATAGAACACAAAAAGATTTAAAGTTGTATGAGAGATTAACAATTAAAGTAATAGAGCCTGATAATAATAACACAAAAATTG
>CAYMGA010000187.1:0-2454 GCA_964389865.1 uncultured Nitratifractor sp. | reverse complement strand
CTCTTGGATGGTCTAAGGGTGCATTTAACGGATATATGGAAGGTTTCTTAATCTTCGCAGCAGTTGTTTTAGTTGCAATTGCAGGAATTAGCTTTGTAAAAACAAGATGGAGAACAACTTGGGGAGCAAACGCTGGAGGAATGATTTAATTTTCCACTTTTGTGGGAAATTGGCTTAAAGCAAAAAACTTTAAGTCTAAGCCGTAGGGTCGGTTTACTGACCATATATACATTTTGTCTCAAAAAAGCTGAAACAATCAAAAACGGGGCTAAAGCCTCCGATTCCAAAAAATATATTGCCTCCACGGAACCGGAGACTTTAACCACGAAAAATTATTTTTTGCAACCGTAAGGTCGGTTTACCAACCAAAAAATAAGCACAAATCTAAAAGCTTTCAGCCTTAAGCCTTTAGCTTTATGCTTAAACAAGGATACAACAATGGCAAATAAAAATATAGAAAGTACAGCATTAACCTTAGCTAAAGGTAAAGAGTTAATAGCAGATGATTTTTACTCTATTAAAATATCAGATGATATAACAGTAGCAGTTGTTTGTGATGGTGTAGGTTCAGCTAATTTTGGAGCTGAGGCGGCTAAAAGAACTGCGACATTTTTAGTTAATTCACTTAAAAATCGTCCAAAAAGTTGGAGTATGCAAAAGAGTATTACTCACTTTATTGAGAATATAAATAAAATTTTATATAAAGAATCTATGCAAGAGTATGAACGACCTGAACTTGTTACTACACTTACTTTAATTGTAATTGAGAGTAATAGATTATATGGTGCAAATGTAGGTGATAGTCGAATATACTTACTGAGAGATAACAAATTAATACAACTCTCAAATGACCATTCAATGGATGAAGAGGGGTATGAAAATGTTTTAACCTCTGCAATTGGATTAGAAGAGAATGTTGATATTTACTATTTTGAAAATAATTTATTGCCAAAAGATAAGCTTTTATTATGTAGCGATGGAGTCTATACAGAAGTTACAGATGATGAGCTTATAGAGGGTATGAGAATAAGTGCACCATTTTTAGTTAAAAAGATTAGTAAAAAGTATGATGACAATTTGCCAGATGATACAACAGCAGTGGTTTTAGATATTAAAGATGTTGATATGAAAAAAAGCTTTAAAATGGCAAATTTAAAGATTCAACAAGATTATAAAAGTGGTGAAGTTATAGATGGATATAAATTAATAAAGCCACTAATTCAAAATAGAAGAACTTGGCTTGTTAGTAAAAGAGGTTTAAAATATGTTTTAAAATTTGCACCAGTTGAAGCTATTGATGATGAGATAATATTAGATTTATTTGTAAAAGAGGTTTGGAATGCTAAACGGCTTAAAGCTGGTTTTTTTCCAAAAGCTGTTGTTCCTAAAAATAGAACTCATAGATATTATATAATGGAGTATATTGAAGGTGTTGAGTTAAAGAGTTATATTAAAAATAAACCTTTAGGGATAGATCTTACAATAGAACTTGCAAAATTTCTTCTTAAAATGGCACAATTTCTAATAAAACAAGATTTAGTACATGCAGATATAAAGCCTGAAAATATAATTGTATATAAAAGAAAGGGTAAAACTGCTTTTAAAATGATAGATTTTGGATCTATCACCCAAGTTTATAGTGAAGTTAGTCGTGCAGGGACACCTAGTTATTTAGCTCCTGAGAGATTTAGTGGTGCACCAATTAGTGAGCAAACAGAAATTTTTGCTATTGGAGTAACACTTTATGAGTCTGTAACTAAAACTTTTCCATATGGAGAGATAGAACCATTTCAAAATCCTACATTTAAAGTTGCTAAGAGACCTAGCGAAATTAATCAAAAGATGCCTAAATGGTTAGATGCAGTTATTATGAGAGCTATAGATATAAGTCCTAAAAATAGGTACTCTCACTATTCACAAATGCTTTATGAGTTAAATAATCCAAAAAAAGTTGAGCCATATTTTGATTCAGGTAGTACAATTTTAGAGAGAAAAGGTGTTAATATATGTAGAGTTGCATTAATTATCTCTTTATTAGCCAATATAGCAATTGTCTATATTAGTAGATAAGATTACAATTTGATACACTTATATTTTTTATTTTGATAATTTCTTACTAAAAATTCTATTTTTTTTAAAGAAACTACTCTTTATCGTGTAGTTTCTTAACACAATTTCTATTTTATTTGATTTTCATTCTATAGCTTATCAAAAATTATAGGTTAAATACTTATAATGGATTATACTTTTATATAAGGAGAGCAAAAGTGAATATACATGAGTATCAAGCAAAACAGATTTTTGCTGATTATGGTGTGCCTACTCCTCGCGGATTAGTTGCAAATACGGTTGATGAAGCAGTTGAGAATGCTAAAAAATTGGGTGGTAATATTTGGGTAGTTAAGGCTCAAATTCACGCAGGTGGTAGAGGACTTGGCGGTGGTGTTAAACTTG
>CAYMGA010000186.1:0-2465 GCA_964389865.1 uncultured Nitratifractor sp. | reverse complement strand
GTTACAATTATTGGTTCTACCAATATTGTATTTGGTGAAGTTGACAGGTAAGGGGAGTTTATGAAAAGATATGATTTAAGACATTTGCATGATGATTTCTACGATAGAATGGTAGAGTTAATAGATAAAGATTTAAAAGTAGAAGAGGTTGGTATCTTTCTTTTTGAAGTTGGAGATTATGAGTCAATTCAAAAGAGTGCCGATGTTATAAAAGAGGCTGGTCATGACTTATTAAACTCTTTAAAGTTTAATGAGGTTGACTGGACAATAGTTGTTAGAAAAAAGGCTTAATAGATGCAAGAGAATGCACCAAGTTTAAATAAAGAGATAGAGGTAATGGATGGTTTTAGCAAATTTATCAGTGCATTTAATAGTGCAGGTGGTAAGTTAGTTGAGCCAAAAGAGAACTCTGACTCATTAAAAATTCTTTTTGGTGCTAATTTGATTGAAAATAGTATAGATGGTGAGATTATATATATGCATCCAATCGAGGCTAATTTAAGTGAGCAATCTAAATTTATAAAGTATGAAGCTGGAAGTGAAGAGGGTGTTGCTCTTTTACTTTTAGAAGCATTTTTAAAAGATTTAGATATTGACTCATTAAATAGCTTTATCGAAGATTTAGATGTAGGTTATTTAAGTGCAGAAAGTAGCCTATCTGAAGAGGAGCTAGAGGAGATTGTGGCTTTAGTTAAGAGAGCAGATGAAGCAGTAATTATAGTTGCTGATGATATATATACACACGAAGCAGTAGTAAATATCGCATTAGCTTTAGCAACTCTTACAAAATATAGCAATTTAAAAGTAGCTGCACTAAAACCAAAATTTCCAGTAAGCAAAGCTACTAGCAACTCTTTAGAAGCAGAGCTTAGTGAACCAGAAGAGTTACCAAGTTATGATGGAGTAGTTGTCTATAATGTTAAAGGTGATAATTTAGATGCATTACTTGGCTCTAAGCAATTTGCAGTTGCAGCGAAGGTAAAAGATGGTGAAGTTGTGAACTTTAAAATAGGTGATATTGAGTTTGAAAAGAGCTTTAAACTTGATGATACTTTAAAGGGAACAATCGCAGTTAATAGAGTATCTAATTTAGATATCTTGTCATCTTATAGGTTCAAAAGAATTAAAATTAACAAGGTAGGAAGCAAAAATGGGTAATGATAATTTGATTACAGTAACGATTGATGGAATTGAGTGCAAAGCAAAAGAGGGGGAGTATATCTTAAATGTAGCAAGAGCGAATGATATTTTTATTCCAGCTATTTGCTACCTTACTAGATGCTCTCCCACTCTTGCTTGTCGTATCTGTCTTGTAGAGGCTGATAACAAGAGGGTTTACTCTTGTAATGCAAAAGTAAAAGATGGTATGAATATCACCACTACAACAGAAGAGATTTTAGAAGAGCGAAGAGCTATTATGGAGGTTTATGATGTAAACCATCCACTACAGTGTGGTGTTTGTGACCAACATGGTGAGTGTGAATTACAAAACTATACACTTGAGTTAGCAGTTGATACTCAACACTATGCAATTCGTGATACTAAAAGAGAGACAAAAAATTGGAGTAGTGTATTACACTATGATGCAGGACTTTGTATTGTATGTGAAAGATGTGTAACTGTTTGTAAAGATATGATTGGTGATGCAGCAATTAAGACTACTAAAAGAGGTGGTGACCCTTTAGATAAAACTCTTAAAGATACAATGCCAAAAGATGCATATGCAATGTGGAATAAGTTGCAAAAATCTATAATAGCTCCTAGTAATGGAACAGATTTTACAAATTGCTCTGATTGTGGTGAGTGTACAGCAGTTTGTCCTGTTGGTGCATTAACAGAGAGAGATTTTATTTATAAAGCAAACCCTTGGGATTTAAAAGAGATACCAAGTGCTTGTGCTCACTGCTCTAGTGCTTGTCATATCTATTATGAGACAAGAGCAGAATCTATTGATAATCCAGAGGAGAAGATTTTTAGAGTTAAAAATGAGTGGAATTATCAAACACTTTGTGGTGCTGGTAGATTTGGTTACGATTATGAAAATCGTGATGCTAAAAAAGACCCAGAGGCACTAGAGAGAGCTATAGAAGCTATAAGCAAAGCTGGAACTATTAAGTTTAACTCTATGATAAGTAATGAAGAGGCACTAATGCTTCAAAGTTTAAAAGAGAAGTTTAACTTAAAACTTGTAAATAGTGAGGTTAAACCATTTGCCAACTTCTTAAAAGCATACTCTAAAGTAGCAGGGCATCAGTTATATAAAGATAGCTTTAGTGATATGTATGAGTGTGACTTTATAATATCAGTTGGTGCAAAATTAAGAAATGATAACCCAGCAGCAAGATACCTATTTAATAATATTCAAAAGATGAATAAAGGTGCTGGTATCTATTTACATCCAGTAGGTGACACACTTATTCCTACATTTGGTAAGAGTGTAGAGCAAATTAACCATCCAGCAGGAT